>NZ_JBFUHM010000014.1:0-107110 GCF_056402395.1 Peribacillus sp. P4_B1 | reverse complement strand
CTTGCCAAAGGCATAGCTGGGTAGCTACGTGCGGACGGGATAAGTGCTGAAAGCATCTAAGCATGAAGCCCCCCTCAAGATGAGATTTCCCATGGCGCAAGCTAGTAAGATCCCTGAAAGATGATCAGGTTGATAGGTCAGAGGTGGAAGCGTGGCGACATGTGGAGCTGACTGATACTAATAGATCGAGGACTTAACCAACGCTTTTTAAAAAATGAAATACCTTCTTATTATCTAGTTTTGAAGGAATGAAAATTTCTTCTTGCATTTTAAACTCATACATGTTATGATTATAAATGTGTTAAAAAAGATTAAATGTTTGGTGGCGATAGCGAAGAGGTCACACCCGTTCCCATTCCGAACACGGCAGTTAAGCTCTTCAGCGCCAATGGTAGTTGGGGGTTTCCCCCTGTGAGAGTAGGACGCCGCCAAGCTATAATCTTTGTATCCTTTTTGAGAAAATGGGAATACTGAATTTATAAAAGTACCATTTATACCGTCGCGGGGTGGAGCAGTCCGGTAGCTCGTCGGGCTCATAACCCGAAGGTCGCAGGTTCAAATCCTGTCCCCGCAATCATAAAAAAAACGAAACTTAGGTTTCGTTTTTTTGTTTTATCCGAAATTCAAATAAATTGTCCCTAACTTATTTGTTTCTTCTTTTGAAACAAGGTAAACTACATATAGAATGGTTTTTGTTCCATAACGGACATGAAATATAGGACGTTTTCCTAATAATGATAAAGGTGATTGATATATGCAACATTTTGAATGGATTTCTCAGGATGAGGAAGAAACAGCGCAATTTGCGCATAAATTGGCACAAAAACTTTCGAGTGGAGATGTACTGGCTTTAGAAGGTGACCTAGGTGCAGGGAAAACGGCATTCACAAAAGGGCTAGCTAAAGGGTTAGGTGTTACTAGAGTAGTAAATAGCCCTACCTTTACGATAATAAAGGAATACATGGGGCGATTGCCTTTATATCATATGGATGTATATCGGGTAAGTGAATCAGAAGAAGATTTAGGCTTTGATGAATATTTTGATGGTGATGGTGTGACTGTCGTTGAATGGGCCCATTTAATAAAGGATCACCTTCCTGATGAAATCTTGACCATTTATATTTATCGTCTTAGTGATACAAGTCGGCGTTTTGTTTTAGCAGCCAAAGGCGAACGATATGTAACGTTATGTAAGGAGATTATTTGATGAAGGTTTTAGCTATAGATACTTCGAATTTCACATTAGGGATCGCGCTGATAAATGGGAGTCAAGTAATTGGTGAGTATACGACGAACCTAAAGAAAAACCATTCGGTGCGGGTAATGCCAGCAATTGAGACGCTGTTAAGGGATTGTGATACTAATCCGAAGGAATTGACTAAGATAGTGGTCGCTCAAGGTCCAGGCTCTTATACAGGCGTCAGGATTGGTGTGACGATTGCGAAAACCTTGGCCTGGACGCTTCAGATTCCGTTATCAGGTGTTTCCAGTTTAGAAGTTTTAGCAGCAAATGGACGTTATTTTAACGGGTTGATATCTCCCTTGTTCGATGCAAGAAGAGGGCAGATTTATACTGGATTATATGAAATGAAAAACGATCTGTTAAAAACAGTCATGGAAGATTGTAATATTCTATCCTCTGAGTGGGCGATGCGATTGAAGGAATTAAATCGTCCTGTTTTATTTGTTGGTCAAGATGTTGACATCCATCGGGATGCGATTACGGAAGCGTTAGGCAATTTAGCAGTATTTGCTCCGGTACAGTCGTTTAACTCAAGACCAAGCGAACTGGCCTTCATTGGTCTTCTCAAGACTGAAGTGGATGTTCACCAGTTTGTACCGAATTATATTCGCATGGCTGAAGCAGAAGCTAAGTGGCTTGAACAGCAGGGGAAATAAAAAGGAAAGCGACCGATTACTATGAGTAAAACATTGACGTTCCGAAAGATGAAAACGGAAGATATCGACCAAGTGCTTAACGTGGAAAAACAATCCTTTACTTTGCCTTGGAGCCGGGAAGCTTTTTTTAATGAATTGAATCATAATCAATATGCTGTATACATGGTGATAGAAGATGAGGGGAAAATAGCTGGTTATTGCGGCGCTTGGATTGTCATTGATGAATCGCACATTACCAATATTGCAATTTTACCTGAATACCGAGGGCAAAAGCTTGGAGAAGCTTTGCTCAGGAAGATGATTGAAATCTCCATTGCAATGGGTGTGGTGCGGATGACGCTTGAAGTCCGTGTCAGTAATGCAGTAGCCATTTCACTTTATGAAAAACTAGGTTTCCAAAAGGGCGGAATCCGAAAAAATTATTATACAGATAATCAAGAAGATGCTTATGTTATGTGGGTGAATTTTTCATGAAAACAAATCAACTTATATTAGGAATTGAAACGAGCTGCGATGAAACTGCGGCAGCTGTCATAAAAAACGGAACAGAGATACTAAGCAACGTCGTGGCGTCACAAATAGAAAGCCATAAACGTTTTGGCGGAGTCGTCCCCGAAATAGCTTCCCGTCACCATGTAGAGCAAATTACGATTGTTCTTGAAGAGGCGCTGCTTCAGGCGGGTGTGACATATCAAGATTTGGATGCCATTGCCGTTACAGAAGGCCCTGGACTTGTAGGGGCACTATTAATAGGCGTTAATGCGGCTAAGGCTGTAGCTTTTGCACATGGAATCCCGATTGTAGGTACGCATCATATAGCGGGCCATATCTATGCAAATAGACTTATTCAGGAGATCCAATATCCTGCCCTTTCTTTGGTCGTTTCGGGAGGTCATACTGAATTGGTTCTTTTGGAAGAACCGGGTTCTTTCAAGGTGATAGGTGAGACGCGGGATGATGCAGCAGGAGAGGCGTATGATAAAGTGGCTCGAACCTTGGGGCTCCCTTATCCTGGTGGCCCTCATATCGATAGACTTGCACAAGAAGGTTCACCTTCATTGAAACTGCCTCGGGCATGGTTGGATGGCAGCTATGACTTTTCTTTCAGCGGGTTGAAATCAGCTGTAATCAACACTTTGCATAATGCAGAACAGCGCGGGGAAAAAATTGAACCTAAAGATTTGGCGGCAAGTTTCCAAGCAAGCGTGATAGAAGTGCTTGTAATGAAAGCTGTTAAGGCTGCCAAGGAATATAATGTGAAACAGGTATTGCTCGCCGGAGGAGTTGCGGCAAATAAAGGCCTGAGGGAAGCATTAACGGAAGCTTTTAAGGATTTACCTATGGATATATCCATTCCGCCCCTCTACCTTTGTACGGACAATGCGGCCATGATCGGTGCTGCCGGCAGTGTCATGTTTGAAAAAGGTAAGCGCTCCGGATTGGATTTGAACGGAAATCCCGGATTGGATATAGAAGCATAATTGACGTGAAGACAGGACCTTAACTTCGGGATCCTGTCTTTTTATCGTGTTTAATAAAAAAAATAGAATATTCTGTGGATAAAGTTTATTTGTCAATCAAACTGCATGTGTATAAACAGGAGTTTTGTGGATAAGTGGATATGTTTCTGTGGATTATGTGTATAACTCGAATCAATGGCTAGTAAACGGCAAGTGGTTTGTTAATAATTTTGTGGATAACTTTTAAGGGCATTTTAACTGGAAAAGAAAAGACCGAGTCATTTGACTCGGTCAATTGTCATTCTCCCAGTTCAGCCCATTCTTCGAGAAGCAGGTCTAATTTTTCCTGTGCTACATCAAGCTTTGTTTGGACTTCCATTACTTTCTCGTGGTCCTGGAAAACATTTGGGTCACAAAGGTGTTCGTTGTATTCGTTTATTTCAGTTTCAAGAAGCTCCATGGCCGCCTCGATTTCCTCAATGCGCCTTTTTCGCTGGCGTTCAGCTTTTTTTGCTTCCTTATCAATTTTATAATTTGTTTTTTCTGCGGCTACATCTAAGGTTTTTGCGTGATTTTCCTGTTCAAGTTCTTTGATTTCAGCTTGCTCCTGTTTCTTCTCTACGTAGTAATCATAATCACCGAGGAATTCTTCGTTCCCGTCTTTGGAAAGCTCGATCACTTTCGTTGCTATCCGATTTATGAAATAGCGGTCATGTGAAACGAAAAGAATGGTTCCCGGATAATCGATCAATGCGTTTTCAAGCACCAATTTACTGTCGAGGTCTAAATGGTTTGTTGGCTCATCAAGAATTAAAAAATTCCCTTTTTCCATCATCATTTTGGCTAGAGCTAGCCTGGCCTTTTCGCCGCCGCTTAGTGTGGAAACGGTTTTCAAAACATCGTCCCCACTAAAAAGAAAATTACCGAGTACGGTTCGTATGTCTTTTTCCGGTTTAAGGGGATAATCATCCCATAATTCATTGAGTACCCGTTTATTGGAAATAAGGTTAGCCTGTTCCTGATCGTAGTAGCTGACTTCGACGTTCGTTCCAAAACGGAAATTCCCAGAAAGTGCAGGCAGCTTAGAGATGATCGTTTTCAATAACGTTGATTTTCCAACGCCATTTGGGCCAACAAGAGCTATACTCTCTCCTTTTGTCATCCGGGAATTTATATTTTTTGATACCGTTTCCCCTTCGTAACCGATAGCCAAATCCTGAAGGTGTAGCACTTCATTTCCGCTTTGCCGTTCAATCTGGAAAGAGAAATTAGCGGATTTTTCATCACCTTGCGGCTTGTCCAATACATCCATCTTTTCGAGCTGTTTGCGTCTGCTTTGTGCTCTTTTCGTGGTGGAAGCCCTTGTGATATTGCGTTGGACAAAGTCGCGAAGCTTTTCGATTTCCCCTTGTTGTTTCTCGAAAAGCTTCATGTCCCGCTCATAATCTTCCGCTTTTCCCTCTAGGTAAGAACTATAATTGCCATAGTACTTTTTCATGTTATTCCGGGAAATTTCATATACCTGGTTTACAACTTTATCTAGAAAATAGCGGTCATGGGAAACAATAAGAACAGCTCCTTGGTAGCCTTGTAAATATTGTTCAAGCCAAGAAAGGGTTTCGATATCCAAATGGTTCGTTGGCTCATCCAGAATCAATATATCCGGTTTCCTTAAAAGCAGCTTCCCTAAAGCAAGTCTTGTTTTTTGCCCACCGCTTAAAGTGGAAATTGGGGTAGAATAGTCAAAATCAGCAAACTGAAGTCCATGCAATACTGAACGAATATCCGCTTCATATTGATAACCGCCCTTCTCTTTGAAAGCTACCATCAAAGTGTCATATTCATTTAATACTTTTTGGTAAATTGCTTCATTTTCAAAGATGTCAGGTCTGGCCATATCAGCCTCAAGGCGACGCAGTTCTTTTTCTTGTTCTAAAAGGTCATTGAATACAGTCAGCATTTCATCCCAAATGGTCAGTTCTGATTCCAGTCCCGTGTCCTGTGCCATATATCCGATGGTGACACCTTTTGGTTTGATTATTTCACCGCCATCATGGGAAAGCTGCCCGGCTATGATTTTTAGCAGAGTAGATTTTCCAGCGCCATTTCGGCCGACAAGTGCAATTCTATCCTTATTTTGAACTTCGAGCTTCATATTTGATAAAATAAGTTCAGCTCCATAATATTTCGATAGTTGATTGATTTGTAATAAAATCATAGATTTCACCTCAATTGATTATTGTTAGTGTAACGTATTATAGTTATTATCGGCAACAGCTTGGTTCCAAGCAAAAACAAGCTATTACATAAAGTGGAATAATAGTGTATGATTTAGGAGGGGTTACTTAAATGGGAGACTTAACGCATTTTAATGAACAAGGCAGGGCTAAGATGGTTGATGTGACTGCTAAGCCTGAAACATCCCGGACGGCAATAGCTCAATCGAGCATTTTATTGAACGATGAAATATATGAGTTGGTCACGAACCAGAAAATGAAAAAAGGTGATGTACTGGCCGTTGCACAGGTTGCAGGAATCATGGCCAGCAAAAATACATCCAATATAATTCCAATGTGCCACCCTATTGCTCTGCAAGGGGTCAATATAGCCTTTGAATGGGAAAAAGAAGATGAAGGATATAGGCTTAGGATTGAAACGGAAGCTAAGACAAAAGGGAGTACAGGTGTGGAGATGGAAGCGTTAACAGCTGCATCCGTGACTGCCTTGACTATTTATGACATGTGTAAGGCCCTTGATAAGGGAATGGTAATCGGGCCTACATTCTTAGTGGAGAAAACAGGCGGAGTGTCTAGTAACGATTATAAAAGACAAGTAATTCAAACAGATAGAGATTAAGTTGAAAAGCATGTGTGAAGGCGGGGAAGAATGATGAACCATGACCCAAAGATACCGCAGGCAACAGCCAAAAGGTTGCCATTGTATTATCGATTTTTAAAGAACTTACATTCCTCAGGTAAACAAAGAGTTTCCTCGGCAGAGCTAAGCGAAGCTGTAAAGGTGGATTCTGCGACCATTCGCCGTGATTTTTCCTACTTTGGAGCGCTTGGAAAAAAAGGCTACGGCTACAATGTCAATTATTTATTATCCTTTTTTAGAAAAACACTAGATCAAGATGAACTGACAAAAGTCGCTTTAATCGGAGTGGGGAATTTAGGGACTGCTTTTTTAAATTACAATTTCATTAAAAATAATAATACGAAGATTGAAATGGCATTTGAAGTTTCTGAAGATAAGGTCGGCAAGCAAATAGCTGATGTGCCAATCTATCATATGGATCAAATCGATACACTATTGCAGGAAAATAATATTACTGCGGCTATTTTGACAGTCCCTGCTCAGGTAGCACAGACGATAACCGATCGTCTAGTCAAAGCTGATATAAAAGGAATATTGAATTTCACACCTGCACGGCTGACGGTACCCCCATCCATAAGGGTTCACCACATTGACCTGGCCGTGGAGCTTCAGTCACTCATCTACTTTCTGAAACATTATCCTGTAGTGGAAGAAGCTGCATTGGAGGAATGAAAAAAAACGCTGCATCTTCGCAGCGTTTTTTTATTTTTTCTTATTTTTTTGGGCGGCTTTAATCTTAAAGTGAAGCATGATCATGCGTAATCCCGATCCAAAGTCTAAAGTCGCAATTAGTACAAGTATGTAGGCAAAGATTCCCCATCCGGAAGAACTGACGGTTTGAATCGCGATAGCGGTAAAAAGAGCTCCTAAGCCTGCATAGATGATACCCATGAATAATGGTGATTGACGTTTCATAATAAACCTCCGATGAAGGCCTGTGCAGTATCTAGCATCTTCTCAATATCATCCCGATTTACAACTTGAAAGATGATAACAAGCGTATTCATCGCAATATGTGCGCTCATGGAAACGAGGATGCGGCCCGTTTTCGCATAAAGAAAAGCAAAGGTAAAACCCATTGCCGAATATAAAAGAAGATGTTCCAATTCACCATGCGCCAAGCCAAAAATAACTGAACTGAGTAAAGCAGAAATAAAGAAGTTAAAGCGTTTATGAAGTGATCCGAAAATGATTTTCCGAAAAATGATTTCTTCCAATATAGGTCCAATAACTGAAGTGACGAAAATGACTATGGGAACTTGGTAAATGAGTGAAATGAGCTGCTGTGTATTTTCAGATTCAGGCTCCACCCCAAGCATCTGTTCAATGTATCCAGCAATGCTTTGCGCAAAAAGAGCGAGGAACACTCCGGCAACTGCCCATAATATGGACGTGGGAATGGAAGCTGGAGTGCTTCTGTCCATTTTTTCCTTCATATCTTTTCTCATTAAAAACAGGATCAAGGATAGAGCAACGAAAAAGCTGAATACGATCCAGTATGCTGCAGACCTCACCTGGAGTTCATCAGCAGTCATTCCAGTTGAAGACCCGATCAGCATGAAAAGAGGTACCCCAACAATACTGGATAATTGCATGGAAATGTAGGTGATGATGACGAACCAATATTCTTTTTTCAAAAATGAAAACTCCTTTTATTTAGTCACCCATTCCGCTTAGAACGTTCCTGATATGGGGACAATCTATAAACGCATACTCCAAAATGGTATCAAATAATGAGACAGAACACCACTTAAAGGTACCCCTAACAAAACATTTTAGCACCTTTGTTAAAAGAATCATTATGCTAAAGTAGTATACCCGAAATTTATCAGAAATTAATAAAAAATTTTCGATAAGATACTTGCAAAAAAGGCTCGGTTTATTTAATATTATAAATGTGTTAGCACTCGATGGTGAAGAGTGCTAACAATCATGAAACAAATTATCAAGAGAATATGAGGAGGTTGTTTCACTTGTTAAAACCATTAGGTGATCGCGTTATTATTGAACTAGTTCAATCTGAAGAAAAGACTGCAAGCGGTATTGTTCTTCCTGATACTGCAAAAGAAAAGCCACAAGAAGGTAAGGTAGTAGCTGTTGGTACTGGCCGTGTCCTTGAAAATGGCGAACGTGTTGCTTTAGAGGTTGCCCAAGGCGATCTAATTATCTTCTCAAAATATGCAGGTACTGAAGTTAAATACGAAGATACAGAATACTTAATTTTACGTGAAAGCGACATTCTAGCTGTTATCGGCTAATTATACATCATACTTAACTGAACGAAAATTTTCTTAAAATTTTAGGGAGGTACTTATAAATGGCTAAAGAAATTAAATTTAGTGAAGAAGCTCGCCGCTCCATGCTTCGTGGTGTGGACGCACTTGCAGATGCAGTTAAAGTAACGCTTGGACCAAAAGGTCGTAACGTGGTTCTTGAGAAAAAATTCGGTTCACCGCTTATCACAAATGACGGTGTGACGATCGCTAAAGAAATTGAATTGGAAGATGCATTCGAAAACATGGGTGCGAAATTGGTTGCTGAAGTAGCGAGCAAAACAAACGACGTAGCTGGTGACGGTACAACTACTGCAACGGTTCTAGCGCAAGCGATGATTCGTGAAGGTCTTAAAAACGTAACAGCTGGTGCAAACCCAATGGGTATCCGTAAAGGAATCGAAAAAGCGGTTAATACTGCAATTGCAGAATTAAAAGCTATTTCTCAACCTGTTGAAAACAAAGAATCGATTGCACAAGTTGCTGCTATCTCTTCAGCTGATGAAGAAGTGGGCCAACTGATTGCTGAAGCTATGGAACGTGTTGGTAACGACGGCGTCATCACAATCGAAGAGTCTAAAGGTTTCACAACTGAATTGGACGTTGTAGAAGGTATGCAGTTCGACCGTGGATATGCTTCTCCTTATATGGTTACAGATTCAGATAAAATGGAAGCTGTTTTAGACAATCCATATATCTTAATCACGGATAAAAAAGTAACGAATATCCAAGAAATCCTTCCTGTACTTGAGCAAGTTGTTCAACAAGGGAAACCACTATTATTGATTGCTGAAGATGTAGAAGGCGAAGCGCTTGCAACTCTTGTTGTGAACAAACTTCGTGGAACATTCAATGCAGTTGCGGTTAAAGCTCCTGGATTCGGTGACCGTCGTAAAGCAATGCTTGAAGACATCGCAGCTCTTACAGGCGGCGAAGTAATCACTGAAGAAATCGGACTTGATCTTAAATCTGCAACAATCGAATCTTTAGGACGTGCTTCTAAAGTGGTTGTTACAAAAGAAAATACAACAATCGTTGAAGGTTCTGGAGATACAGCTCAAATTCAAGCTCGTGTAAACCAAATCCGTGTTCAATTAGAAGAAACAACTTCTGAATTCGACCGTGAAAAATTACAAGAGCGCCTTGCTAAATTAGCTGGCGGTGTAGCCGTGATCAAAGTCGGTGCAGCTACTGAAACGGAATTAAAAGAACGTAAACTTCGTATTGAAGATGCATTGAACTCCACTCGTGCCGCTGTTGAAGAAGGTATCGTAGCCGGTGGTGGTACAGCACTTCTTAACGTATACAATAAAATCGCTGAAATTCAAGCGGAAGGCGACGTAGCAACAGGCGTGAAAATCGTTCTTCGTGCTATCGAAGAGCCTGTTCGTCAAATCGCTCACAATGCTGGACTTGAAGGCTCTGTAATCGTAGAGCGCCTTAAAGGCGAAGCAGTTGGCACTGGCTTCAATGCAGCTACTGGACAATGGGTGAACATGATCGAATCCGGTATCGTCGATCCTACAAAAGTAACTCGTTCAGCGCTACAAAACGCTGGTTCTGTAGCAGCCATGTTCTTAACAACAGAAGCTGTTGTAGCTGACAAACCAGAACCTGCTGGTGCTGGCGGCATGGGCATGCCTGACATGGGCGGCATGGGCGGAATGGGCGGCATGATGTAATCATTCGCTAAATCCCTTAATAGAGGGGTTTAACGAGGATTCAGAATGAGCTCACCTAACATGTGAATATCAATTTTAAAGAAAAGGCCTCTCACAGTTTACTGTGGGAGGCCTTTTCTTCGATGTTGAAAGGGAAACTTCATACATCCAATTTCAACGAAAGACATACATATAGTTCTTGGCGATGGGGGAACAACAAATACTAGAGTCAGTCCTTTAGAGTAAAAGGAACTGTTGAAAGTTGGATTGAAAATGTTTTTAACTTAGTGAAGTATCATCCAAAGGCTGTTTTCCCTTTACTAGCATCTTTTGCTTCGGTTATTTTGCATGAGTATGATATGAAGCCCATAGTTGTTGATGTATCAGGAGAATCCAGTAGTGGCTAAAGTGGTTTACTTCTACTCTGTTCATCGGTATGGGGGAGTCCTAAAGAATAAAAGTAAAAGCGGGAAACCATGAATTATCAATGTTTTTCCCGCTTTTTATCATTTTATATTTGAGTTACATATAATCATAAACAGAGTCATCAAAATAGAGCCAGTGATAATATTCAATCTGTGAATCTGTCATCTTGGAAATGTCTTTCTCATTGAATTTTTGTTGCTCAATTAATTTCTGCACTTTGGACTTTCTTTCTACTTGGCTCATCTTAAATCCTCCTTATAGTATGAGAAGTAACGAAGTACTTAAATATTGAAAACGCTTTCTTTTTCTCTTGTTTTTATTATATATCTCAATGTGAGATTAAACAAATATCAAATATAGATGATTTTTAAGGAAATAATATAGAAATGTTATTTATCTATTTACTTTGAAGCAGTTAAAGAGGCAAGGTCGAATTCCCAAAGCCTGAGTTTTGTTAAAATATCAAGCCAAAGTTTCTAGAAAAGGGAGTTACTTCCTTTTGCAGGAAATAACTCCGATGATTTTTGGTTTTCACTTTTAAATAAGGAAAAGCTAAATTTCACTTGTAGTTTACACATCAAAAAACTATTTTTGTCTGTAAGTTATTGGTTCACTAGTGAACATGGCCATTCTTCTTTAGGATTAGCTTTCTTCTCATTTGCTATATAATCTCCCGCAGGACCTTATGTCAAAGAACCAAATCCAGGTAATGCAGCCAATACTGCCTGAAAACACATCTCGGGCTTACTATCTGAATATCATCTTCTGAGAGATCGATAAAATCTAGCTTCTTTTTTACTTCACCATCTTGATAAAAAGCAAGTGTTAACGAATTTTGTTTTAGGCCAAGTTTTGAAGTATCTTCTTTAGCATGATAAATATTTAAATCAATGTTTTTTGCTTTAGCTATACGTTCAATTTCCTTAGTAATGAAATCTTCTTCTTCTTTTCTACTCTCAAATGGTGACCTTACATATAAAAAGCCTGTTTCATACTTTTCAGCTTCCTCTAGACTCAATTCAGTTGTTTTACCATTTCCTTTTACACCATCACACCCACAAGCTGAAACATTCAATGTTACTATTAAATTATTAATTGAATGGGCGGGCATGATGCATCGCTTAAATCCCTTAATATAGGGGGTAACGGGAGATTCAGTCATGAATGCTCACACCAAACATGTGAATATTTTTAAAGTTGAAGGCCTCCCACAGTTTACTGTGGGAGGCCTTTTCTTTGATAGTTAAATTCGTTATGTCCTAATCGTTGTTGGATTTTTTAATTCCTACTACAGCTTCAATCAATAGGGAAGTGTAGGTATGCCTAAATAAGTGTGGAGTAATGTTCTTTTCCATTCCTGCTTTTTTCGGAAGCCGTTTTAAGCTGGGTGTCAAATATTCGGAGCTTCTATGACATGTTAATAGCATTTCATCTATCTTAATCGTACGTAAAGAACCCTTTGTTTTTGGTGTTAAAAGTTGCCCATTTTAAGGGAATTGATCACCGATTCTTAAACCGGTATAGGGAATACACGATTTCTACTAGGGAAGCATCGCTGGAAAATAAGGGAATTATGAAATGTGAATTATATCGTTTCATTTTTGGAACGAGGGGATTTACTAAATATATTAGTATAAAGATAGAAGTGCGGAAACACTTACCTAAACCCCATTGTTAAAAGGAGTTTGACCAATATGAAAATTATTAGAGTTAGAGAAATTGGTGTTAAGAGAATTATAGTTCCAGCTGTTGCAAGTGCTTTTCTATTTTCAGCTTTTGCTCCATTTTCAAAAGCTTCTGCTTCTGAACTAAATGAATCAACAATTCGAACAAATACTGAAATTGGTTCTATAATAGTAACCGAGCAAACCAAAATTAGCCTAGAAGAAATAGAAAGTGTCATTGCTGACCAATCGACTCCCTCAAGTTTGTTAATGCAACAGGCCAACCCCGTCAACCCTTATGATGGTACTCAAATGTCATCTGAAATTATTCAACAATTAGAAAATGAGTCCAAAAAAAGGGGATTTAAAAAGACAGTTGTAGTGTATGCACTAAAGTATGGTGGTACAGCAATGGGCAAAATTGTTGGTAGTTTATCACCTGCCAATGGTAAGCTTTTGAAAAAACATGCTTTTGAAATTGGTGATGCATTAGACAGAATGTCTAATAAAATTGAAGCAAGATTAGTTGATTTCATGATACATGAATTAGGCTTTGCACCAAGTGCTGCTAGATCTATTGCTTGGGCAATTGCACTTTGGGTATTATAATAGTAGGAGTTGAATTTAATGGATGAGTTAATAGATGAATTTAAAAAGATGAAATATCATCAAAAGTTATTACTTACAATTGCTTTGGATAAAAATCCTGAACAATATACTTTTTTTCATTTCATTTTGAATAATGACCTGAGTGAAAAGGATTCAAAGGTAATTTTTGATATACTTCATGCTTTAGAAGATAAAAAAGAAGGTACTTACCAAAAGGGTAAATATGAAGCAGCCATTGCATCATTATTAGGAGATAATCCTTTAGTGTCCATGGATACCTTTGAAAAGGCATTGTTACATGTAAATATTGATGTGAACCCTATTTATCTAATTAAATCCTTGAGAAATCAATATTTTCAAGTTGATTTATGTAATTACCTCTTGGAACAATAAAGTATAATCTCAAAAAGCATCAGTATATTTATATTATTTCGGCAAACTAACTAAATATGCAAAAGCGAGACACCCCTTTTTCTATAGTTGCACTGACCTGAAAAATGAGAAAAGTAAAAACACCTTTTCGTTGAAAAGTAGGTATTGAATATCAGCCAATCAATGTAGAGGTTTTTTTTCTATTTCATGATAATCTCTCCTTTTGAAATTAATAGGGGTTTGAATGATTTAAAAATTCACCATCTAGGGTTGCAAACTTTTCTGCTAACCCAATTTTTATTTTTCATTCCAACGTATAGAATCTCGATTCTTAAAATTCAGGTTACACCAAGAATTTTCCAGTCCATCTAAGAGTAAAAAACCACTTTTAGATGGGCGGGCATGATGTAATCATCGCTTAAATCCCTTAATATAGGGGTTTAACGACGATTTAGAATGAGTGACCACCTAACATGCGATTATTTTTAAAGTTGATGGCCTCCCACAGTTTACTGTGGGAGGCCTTTTCTTTTTATGTAAAGTAAAAATTGAATATAATAATTCTGAAAATTTTAAGTTGTTTAACATTTATTCGGGTGATATACTAATTTCACAAATATAATCATGATTATAAAATCACTTTGATTGTTTTGTAATTACGATTAATAATTTATAGAAAGCGTTAATAGTAAGTTAAAAATAATGATAATGACTACTTTACGGCGGATGAAAATGAGTAAGAGGAGGATGAAAAGTGTCAACAGAATATAAAGAAAAAGAAATTATCACTAATTTTCCTTATGCATTTCAAACCATTGAAAACACTTGGATTGTTTTAAAAGATGGAACTAGACTTTCAAGTCGTATCTGGTTGCCTGAGATTAGGGAAGGGCAAAAAGTACCTGCCATTTTAGAGTATATTCCTTACAGGAAAACAGACGGTACAAGGGCAAGAGATGAACCGATGCATGGTTATTTTGCCGGGCATGGATATGCAGTTGTCAGAGTGGATATGAGAGGCTCGGGAGAATCCGATGGTCTGCTAAGGGATGAATATTTAAAGCAAGAACAAGATGATGCTCTGGAAGTTATTGATTGGATCTCAAAGCAAAATTGGTGTGATGGAAATATCGGTATGATGGGTAAATCATGGGGGGGCTTTAATTCCCTTCAAGTTGCAGCCAGAAGACCCCAAAATTTAAAAGCAATTATTACACTCGGGTTTACCGATGACCGGTATAACAATGATATCCACTATAAAGGCGGCTGCCTCTTAAATGATAATTTCTGGTGGGGGGCCATTATGCTGGCCTATCAGGCGCGTCCGCTTGACCCTCATATAGTTGGGGATAGCTGGCGTGAAAAATGGCTGGAAAGATTAGAGGAAATGCCTTTATGGATGGCGCAATGGATGGAGCACCAAACGAGAGATGTTTATTGGAAGCATGGATCAGTTTGTGAAAATTACGATGACATTGAAGTCCCAGTTCTAGCAATCGATGGTTGGGAAGATTCTTATACGAATACCGTATTAAGTTTAATGAAAGGGCTTTCAGTTCCCAGAAAGGGGATTATTGGCCCTTGGGCACACGTATACCCTCATGATGGAGTTCCAGGACCAGCAATGGGCTTTTTGCAAGAAGCTGTTAAATGGTGGGACCATTGGCTAAAAGGAAAAGAGAACGATGCGATGGATGGACCAATGGTGAATGTATGGCTTGAGGAAAGTATGCCTCCTTCATCCATTAAACCAGTAAGTAAAGGAGAGTGGGTGGGACTCGATTCCTGGCCATCAAATGAAGTGCTAACGCAAACTTATCAATTGACTCATGGTAAATTGCTAGAAGAAAGAGATGAAACAGAAGAGCGAGCGTTATTAAAAACACCTTTAAATCACGGCCTTTTATCAGGTGAATGGATGGGTGCCGGAGTACCGGGGGAAAGTCCGTCAGACCAACGATTGGATGATGGTATGGCGATGGTATTTGAAGGGGATGTCTTAGAAGACCCATTAGAAATAGTTGGTTATCCAAGATTTGAAGTACAAATCACAAGTGACAGGCCAAAGGCAATGCTCTTTGCACAACTATCAGATGTGGCACCAGATGGAGCCGTTACCCGTGTTTCTTATGGAGTAATGAATTTAACCCATTTAAATGGACATGATCAAGTAGACTTGTTAACCCCTGGTGAAAAGGTAAATGCATTTGTTAATTTAGACTGTTGCGGGCATAAGTTTAAAGCCGGGCACCGGATACGTTTGTCTATTGCAACAACTTTTTGGCCAATGTTTTGGCCAATGCCTGAGGATGCAACACTTACTCTGAATCTTGAAACCGCAAAGTTTTCATTACCAATCTTTAAAGGAAGCCGGGTATCTGGACCGAATATGAGTCCTCAAAGCGCGCCATTAACTCCGACAACTATACTTTCAGAGGGAAAGGTTGATCGTTCCATTTCATACGATATTTTAACGGACACATGGACTTGCATAACCGATGGTGTAGGAGGGGTATTTGGTGAAGGGGTCTATCGCTTTGATGACATCGATGTTACGGTTGAACACAATTTGAGACGAGAGTTGACATTAAGCAATGCTAATCCTCTTTCGGCGAAATATACCATTTGTCAAAAAATGAGGATTGGACGTGAGGGTTGGTGGATTGAAGCTGACATTACCGTTACGCAAACTTCTGATGCAGAAAGCTTTATGATTGTTGGGGAAATGAATGTTAAAGAAAACGGCCGACCGGCATTCCATAAGAAGTGGGATCAAAAGATTAAGCGTTCAGGACTTTAAAAAGCCAGGGATTGGAGAGAAAAGAGATGAAAGGTAAACTAAGGAAAAATGTACCTACTCTAGTCATATTAATCATTGCAGGTGAAATGATTTATACATTGCCTTATTTTCGAAACTATTATTATGATGTATTCTTAAATGCCTTTCACTTAACCAATACACAAATGGGTACGCTTGGCAGTGCTTATGGAGTTTGCTGTTTGATTTCCTATATCTTTGGAGGGTATGTGGCAGATCGATGGAGAACGAAGCACTTGTTGTCCATATCTTTATTTGCGACAGGGATTCTAGGCTTTACTTTACTATTGTATCCCCCTTACCCTGTGTTGCTGCTAATCTATGCAGCTTGGGGAATAACATCCATCATGACCTTTTGGGTAGCGTTAATAAAAGCCGTCCGTTCGTTAGCATCTGAAAATGAACAAGGAAAGGCATTCGGCTTTTTTGAAGGCGGACGCGGAGCTGCCAAAGTTATCGAATCTGCTTTGGTATTAGGACTCTTCGCCATTTTAGCAAAGCAACTGAGTGACAAGCTGGCATTGTCTTCTGTGATTATTTTTTATTCCGTGATGTGTATTCTTTTAGGGTTTATGATTATGTTACTTTATAAGGAACCAGATGGTAACAACAGTAGTGATGAAATAAAAGAAAAGGAGGATAAAAAATTTGATTGGGCAATACTTTTGAGGATTCTTAAAATGCCAACAACCTGGTTGGCAGCCATTCTTATTTTAACGTCTTATGCGATGATTAATAGTTTCTATTATATTACGCCTTATGCAACGGCCGCCTTTGGTGCTTCAACAATAATTGCCGCTGCTTTGGGTTACTTTTCACAATATTGTCGCCCAATCGGAAGTTTCGGCTCTGGGATTATCGGGGATCGAATTGGTATTTCGAATATGGTCATAATTGGCTACTGTGTTCTGGCAATCGGTTTAGCTGCTCTCATCGTATTACCCGGAAAGCCTTCTTTCATCTTATTACTGTTAGTTTTTATAGCGATTATTTATATATCAATGTATGCATTACAGGCAACGCACTTCGCTATTTTGGTGGAAGGAGACTATCCTGTCGAAACAACAGGAACAGTTGCCATGCCCTTGATGATTATTGGGTATAGCGGAGAAATCTTTATGCCAATTGTTGCAGGTGCTTGTTTGGACCACTGGAGTGGTACAGACGGTTATAAGGTATTATTTACAATTTTATTAGGCTTGACGATTGTTGGGTTGATTACGGCTATAATTTGGCAAAGAGTAACGAAAGAAAAACGAAAAGAGATTTCGCTCCTTAAGAGAGAAATGAAAGCTAGTTAGCAAAAGGCAAGGGGGTACCCAAGTGATAGAATAATTGGGTTTTCTTAAAGATCCCCCAAAATGTAAAAAGGCTGGCGATAAACGTTTTGTTTTTTGCCAGCTTTCTATTTTTATACGTTTCCATGGTGGGCTAATGTTCTTTCGGCTTCCATGCCATAGTTTGGTATAATTTAACCTTAAGCACTTTATTGATTAGCACGCCCCAATAATATATAGATAAGAATACTGAAAGCTATGTTTTATAGGGTTCAGTGATTGAAATGGACCTATATCTTTTTTAAAAATGTGAGGGGAATAGATATGAAAAAAAAAGAAATACAAATGGGCCGCATGTGGAAATACTTTGTGGACGCAACTGCCGAAATTATCGAAGAGGAAGGTTTAGAGAATGTAACAATAAGGAAAGTTGCGGATAAAGCGGGCTATAATAGCGCTACCATTTATAACTACTTTTCTGAGGTCTCCCATTTGATTTTTTTCGCTTCAATGAAATTCTTGAAATGCTACACAGATGAGGTAGCTGTTTATATTGAAAAAGGAAAAGACCCAATTGAAAAGTACTTATTAGCATGGGAATGTTTTTGTAATCACTCTTTTCAGCAACCACAAATTTTCCATGCTGTTTTTATTATGGACCTAGCTGATCAACCTGAAAAGCTGCTCGAAGACTATTATAAAATCTATCCGTCTGATTTGATTAACATTCCTGAAGAATTAAAGACTATCCTATTCGAACGTAATGTGTCAAAAAGAGGGCGATCCTTTTTAGAAATTGCACTAAGAGAGGGCTACATTAAAGAGGAAAACGTTGATGCGATTAATGAATTGACCATTTTAGTATGGCAGGGAATGTTTACGAATGTTCTAAATAATCGCAAAAGCTACGATCTTCAAACGGCTGCAAAAATCACCATGAACTATATAACAGAGATTGTACACAACGCAAATCTCTTTCATTTTAAAAAAGATCATGCCAATCAGCAGTAGCATTCTCTACCATTTGACAAATAAAAATTACTTTATATTTGTTTTCCTAGCGACATCGAAAAAGCCTTAACCCTATTGATCGAGAAGGCTTGGGATAATATTTTATTATTTCTTGTTTACCTTCAATAATCTTCCTAATGCAAAGGCACTCGCCCTTAGAGCGCATTTCTTGCCCCAGAAACGTGCCCTTTCCTTGAATAACTTAGGTCGTTGAAACGGGGACATACCTATTGAATATTTGCCATCCGTGAATGAAATAAAACCTCAGTTAAAAATGACGTTAGAAAACAGTTCAAGACAAAATTACTATAACAAACATCAATAATCCAAATTTTTGTGTCCAATATCCTTTCTAAGGGTGTTTTTTATACAGCCAATCTGAAGCCCTTTTTATGTACAAAGATGTTCGAATCTTTGCGCCATAACCCATTTTTTGTAATTTTCATAAGTACGATGAATTGCGTATAATGGAAGGGTATATATGAACTTAAAATAAATTCGAAATGAAAGAATGGTCATCATTCTATTCTATAAGCAATTAAAGGTGAAATGATTATGATATCTAGTCTTATGAAGTCTTGGACAATATGGATGAAAATTGGTGTAATGTTATTCGGGGTATTCTTATTATCGTGGTTGGGCCCTGACGAAATTGGTCTTACTGATTTGCTTATTTCATTAAGAGAAGGTGAAGAAACGGGAAATAAGTTAATGCTTGCCGTTTTTTTGTTAGTGTCTTTAAATACAGTTTTAGCTTTGTTTCATTATATTGGTGCACTGCTGTTGGGAGACGAAATCGCTGCTCGTTTAAACCGTCCATGGTTAAAAATCATCATTCCTCTTATTGTTATTCCTCTCGACTATATCGTGATAAATGCTTATTATTCATTAACATACTCATTTAGCGCCTATGCGTTGTTATTGTTGTTCGCAATCTTATTATTGCAAGCCTTTGAAAAGGATAGGCTAAAGCCAATTATTAAATCAATTATTTGTTCTCAATTAATCTTTGGGATTGAATGGCTGAATGAGATTCCTTCTTTATCCCAATATGGATTTGGCCAAGGGTCGCTTTCAATGGAATTAAAAGATATTGCAGTTCAAGTTGGATTTGAGCAATCTTTAACATTGTACAGTTTAACTTTGTGTTTAATTTTTGTTATTAATGCTGTTATTTTAGCTGTGTATTTTTCATTAGCTGAACAAAAGTGGCGGATAAAGCAAGAACTTCATTATGCGCAATTAGAAGCGATGCAGTCAAGGTCAGGACGGGAAGCGCTCTATCTGGTCCATGATTTAAAAACGCCTCTCACAGCAATTGAGGGGCTAAATTCTTTAATTAGTTTGAAGGTGGACGATTCTAAAATTAAAGAGTATTGTCAAAAGATTTCAGCATCGATTCATTCCGTTAGCGACATGATTTCTGAGATTTTATATGATGATAAAAAACATTGGTGCCGTATAAAAGATTTAGTTGAATATGTCGAAGCAAGCAGACTGAGCGGGACAAATCTTAATCTGAAGGTAGACTTTCAAACAGATCCTGAAATTAAAATTTTCATTAATAAAATCCGAATGACAAGGGCATTAGTGAATTTAATTGACAATGCTTACGATGCAGTGAATGGAGTGGAAGATGGCAAGATTTTGCTTAATGTGAAAAACTATGAAAATGAACTTTGGTTGGGCGTATCAGATAATGGGATAGGGATTTTACCTAAAGAGCAGGAGAAAATATGGAAAGCTGGGTTCAGTACGAAATCGCATCCAGGGATGGGATTAGCTTTCGTACGACAAGTTGCTAAAGGGCATGGTGCATCTTTAGAAATTGACAGCAAGCTTGGACACGGGACAACAATTTGGATTAAACTAGCCGAGAGGAGTGTGTCAAGATGAACATTTTAGTCATTGATGATGATGCATCAATTCAATATATGCTAAGTGAAATTTGTGAATTTGCCGGCTGGAATGTAGATACGGCTAACAACGGAAAAGAAGGGTTAAATGTGTTTGCAGAAAAAGGAGCAGATGTTGTTTTAGTTGATTATCATATGCCGGAAATGGACGGAATAAAAACGGTGGGTGAGCTCCGTACCCTTAATGCTGATGTTCCGATTCTTGTATTGACAGTCGATGAACGACAGGAAATTGCTGATCGCTTTCTTGAAGCAGGCGCAACGGATTTTGCCTTAAAGCCCGTAAAAGCGCCTGATTTGATTTCAAGAATTCAACTGCATGCCCGCCTTGCAAAATTAACTCAATCAGCTACGCAGCAAAAATTCAGTGAAGAAAAGGATGTATTTGTTACAAAGGGAATTAGTAAGAGAACACTTCGTCACATTAGTGATTTTTTACATTCTAATCGTGAACCTTTTTCTGTTGATACAATTTCTAAAGAAGTTGGTTTGGCTTATCCGACCGTCTATCGCTATATTATGCATTTACTTGATGAAGGAAAAGTGGAAATTATTGTGAGTTATCAAAAAATAGGAAGACCGAAAAATTTATATCAATGGATTGTTGACTAAGAAACTGCCTTAATACAAGGCAGTTTTTTTATTATGATGGGGGCCTCTGTTGCTGCACAGACCGCTAATCCAGCAAGACTTTTTTTCTTTTTTTTCTGTATTTTTATATTTTCTGATAATATAAAATTATTTTACAACACTAAATATTCTTGAAAGTTTACATACTTTCATTGAACCTCCTTTTTCAAGCAATAAGAATTTTTTCATTTAGAGAGATTGATTACACAGAGGGGTGACATTGTTAGTGGACTAAGAACGTTGACTCGGTACTGGTGTAGCCTTAAATGTTATCAAAATAAACACGAAAATATAGTGTAAACACCGAACATTCTGGAAGTTTGCTATCTGATTCATTTTGCACCGGAGACAAGATCGGAAATGAAAACGCTTACTGAAGATGGGTTGGGTGACCTTCATCGTTAGATCTAATAAAAAAATACAATTATATTGTGAATGTAAACGATTGGTGGATGGTTTAATATTCAACCATATTGAGGAGGACTTTATTATGCAAGCACTATTAAAAGAAGAAGTTCAGCAGCCAAACCCGTCCAGGAAAAAGCATCCTCTTGGATTGTATATGCTGTTCGCGACTGAGGCATGGGAGCGCTTCAGTTATTACGGAATGAGGGCAATCCTTGTTCTTTACTTAACGGCAACTGTTGTAAACGGCGGGCTTGGAGTCGACAAATCTACGGCTATGGGCATATACGGATTCTTTACTGGTGCCGTTTATATTACGCCAATGATTGGCGGATACTTAACTGACCGTTTCATAGGCAGAAGATTGGCGATTACGATTGGTGGCATTTTAATGGCGCTTGGTAACTTTTCGCTATTCGCAAGTCAGAGTTTGACGGCGCTTTACATTGGTCTTGGTTTATTGATTATCGGTAATGGTTTCTTCAAGCCAAACATCTCGACAATTGTTGGTGATCTTTATGAAGACAACGATCCGCGTCGTGATGGAGCTTTCACCATCTTCTATATGGGTATTAACGTTGGGGCTTTCTTCGCACCATTAATAGTTGGACTTATGAGCTATAAATATGGGTTCCTGACAGCAGCAATTGGCATGATTGTAGGGCAGTTAGTTTTCAACTTATTAGGCAATCGTTATTTAGGCGATATCGGTAAAGAACCTACTGGTAAACCGGAAGTTACAGCTGGTCAAAAGTCAGCTGCACCGTTAACGAAAAGAGAACAAAAACGTACAGCGGCAATCGTGATTTTGGCAGTCTTCGTTATTGCGTTCTGGGCCGCTTTCGAGCAGGCAGGAAGTTCATTGACATTGTACGCTAATGACCAAATTGATCGGACTGTATTTGGTTTTGAGGTTCCGACTGCTTGGTTCCAATCATTGAACCCATTATTCATCGTGATTTTAGCGCCAATCATGTCTGCTTTATGGTACAAGCTTGGCAGCTCAAAACGCGGTGACTTAAAAACTCCAACGAAGATGGCTCTTGGTTTGGTCACTGTTGGTTTAGGTTTCTTAGTACTGCTTCCTGCTGTTATGTATACAGGAAACGATACAGCGCTGAAAGTAAATATCCTGTTCATGATTGTAACGTATTTCCTTCATACATTAGCCGAATTAATGATTTCACCAGTTGGCTTATCAATGGTAAGCAAAATTGCTCCAATCAAGCTTGCCTCTCTTCTAATGGGAGTATGGCTGGCAAGTTCCGCGGTAGCTAATATGGTAGCCGGCCAATTAGCTGCATATACGCAGTCTTTAGGTTACCTGGAAATCTTCAGTGTAATTGGTTTTGTAACAATTGGTTTAGGTATTGTACTATTGCTTCTTTCGAAGCCAGTAGCAAAGCTGATGAAATAATGAGAAAAGGAGCTGACCCAAAAGGCATATAATGTGCCTTTTGGGTCGAGCTTTTTTGTATATGGCCGTGCTTTGTGGAATATCATTGGTGTATTTATGTCTGAATGCCCTAATCTTTCTTGAATCTCATTTACGCCTGCCCCAGCTTCAATGAGAAGGGATGTGTGGGTATGTCTAAGCTGTGTGGAGTGATGTGCTTGTCTACATCCAAATGCTTCATTAAACGCTGTAAACGCAATACCACTTGCTTCATAACCCTTGGATGCCCGATGTTTTCAGCAAAAATGAAATCTTGATCCTCATATACTAACCGTTGTTTCATTTTCAATTCCATCTGCTCACGCTTGTGTCCTCTGCTTTAGAACATTATCTAAAAGTACACACTGTGATATAAATTGAAACGCCGTATACGCGAACCGTACGTACGGTGTTGTGAGAGGGGCGAAAATAAACTTATTTTCTCCCTACTCGATTATGCAACTAAACCAGCTAATAGTTTGTCAACATTTTTCAATGAACTTAAAATATTTCATGCTATACTAAATTTGCGCATGCCAAATAACCTTCCAATGAACTGTATTTGGAAAGTTTTGTACTATTTAGTTATACTTTTAAACTAGGCTAGATCTTGGAAAATCGAGTTGTTTTGTAATAGTGCACAAATCCAATGTAGAAGCTTATTGGCACATGCTATCACAGCTACTTTAAAGGGCTTTCCTTCTTCACGTTTCTTATCATAGAACCCTCGTAATCTCTTGTTCCGAGGGATGATTTCATCTGTCGTTTTCTTTTTGCGACAATCACGAATGGCACAACGAACGGCCATATATAAGGCATGTCGTAGTCTACCAGAACCTCTTTTGGTAATCCGATTTACTGTGCCTTTAAATTTACCTGATTCAAAGATTCTTGGATCGATTCCGGCAAATGCCACTAGTTTTTTAGGGTGATTAAACCGATCAATCTCTCCAATTTCAGAAATAATCGTTGCCGCGATTTTTTTACCGATTCCAGGGATGGATTGGATAATCTTATATTCTTCAATTTCTTTTGCCAAAGCATTTATCTCGTCTTCAAATTTTGATAGGTGCTTTTGGTATTCTAGAAGCATTTTTATATACATCTCTAGGCTTAAAATGTGACTCTGATATAAGGTTCTCTGAAAAGGATTTCGAGCTGAGGCAGCCATAAGTTTCTCTGCCTGTGTATTCGCCCACTTTCTAGAACGACTTGGACAAAGTTCATTAATCCTATTTGCTACAGTTTCTTCATCGACTGCTGTTATGTCTTCAGAAGTAGGGAATTCTAATAGAGTAAGCAAAGAAACAACCGAATACAAATCTCCAAAAACCCCTCTATATTCAGGAAATACTTGATCAAGAACAGCCTGGAACTGTAGTTTTGTTTGTACATAGATACTTGTTATATTTGCGTGTTGTCTTGAAAGATTACGAAGATTTAAGAGTTGTATCCCTCGTTTTTTATAAGGCTCTAAATCCTCTTTATAGTACAGCTCGCAGAGGTGACGTGCATCGATTATATCTGTCTTTACTTTTCGTAAACTAGAGCTCTTCGCACGATAAGAAATGAGTGGGTTAACGATAATTAATAAGTAACCTCTCTCCTCAAAATACTGTACAACGGGCGTATGATAATGCCCCGTAGATTCCAATACAATCGGAGGTTTGATCCCCGATATATTTTCTATTTCTCTCAGAAAGTGAAAGAGTGTTTCTAGTCCCTCAATGGTATGCGTAACTTTAAAACTGCCTTGATAAGGATTCTTCTTCTCCAAGAATGCTTGAACCTGACTTTCACCTTTCGCTACATCCAGACCAACAACTGGATTCATTTATTATCTCCTCCTAAAGAATATTGCCGGTACCCCTTAATCCTTCTAGTAGTATCATAGCTTCGCTTGTTATACGAGATCATAGTCCCAACCAGCCTAATCATGTTTCTACAAGTAGGGGGTGAACTGTTTAGTTGACGGGTTCCAAGCCCCAAGGGCAGGTACGTTCTACCCCGGCTACCGTTATCATATATCGATATAAAAATTGTTCAACCAGAAATAACTGGCTGACCTTTATAATACGAAGGGGCAGGTTTGTTGAAGAAGGATATTTTCTGTTTTAAGCGAATTAGAATTTCAAACAAACTTTACACGAATACAGGTATTGAAAATAACAGGAATATAGGAGGTATGAGATATGAAGATCAATAGAATAGATCATGTGAGTATAAACGTAAATGATCTTTCAGAGGCTAAAGCGTTTTTTCTTGATTTAGGACTTGAAGTACAAGCGGAATGGGAATTGGATGGAGAACAGTTGGACAGAATAGTTGGGCTTAATGATGTTAAAACGGCATGTGTAGGATTGGGGATGCCAGATGGTCAGGCATGGATAGAGCTAGTCAAATTTTATACGCCGTCAGATGAAAAAGATATTCAGCAACCTTTGGCAAATACGCTGGGTATCCGACATATTTGCTTTGCTGTTGAAGATATTGAAGCTATTGTTGCAAAATTGAAAAAGAAAGGCACGGAAATCTTTAGTGAGATACAGCAATATGAAGAAAGTTATAAGTTATGCTACGTTCGTGGTCCAGAGGGAATTATTTTAGAGTTGGCGGAGAAAATCAGATAAATATTGAATGGGACTTTAAATGATTTAGACCTCCAACTTTAAAGATTTCTTCTTAAACTATCGGGTGCTTTACTTGAAGAAGTCAAATAAAAAAGTCGGTTCCTTAACGTACAGGGAATTCGACTTTTTTATGTTTGAATTTGCTTAGCGTACAAAATTTCCGAAATGTTGGCGATACTCCTTTATACAACTAACGGGGCAGGATAGTTCCATAAGGAATACTGTTAAGTGACATTAAATTTAAAACATAATAAAGTTGTTTAAAAACGTCAGTCATGTTATCCCATTAAAGGGCCATTTTCTTGAATAAGAAGTTGCATAAAATCCCACTTTTTTATACGGCTACCAGGTGCGCGAGTGTGCACAAACGTTGATTTAACAATGATAAGATCCTGAAAAAATAATAGATTGTGACAGGTTCTTGGCGCCCAAGGGGGTTTGTGAGGGGAAACTTCTGTTAGATTAATTATGTTAACTTAATATGAATAGAGTATGCAAGACCTTTTTCGCAGGAATTCAATCATTTTATAACGAATTACTAGAAGAACTTTATACAAGAGGAAGGAGGATTATAGTGGGGATAAAAATTGACGAATACGAACTTCTTGATATAGATTCAGGCCCTTATGGAATAACTGCTGGAAAAGATGGTGCGCTATGGTTTACACAACATAAAGCAAATCAAATTGGTCGAATGACTGTTAACGGTGAAGTCACTCATTTCGTTGTTCCTACACCCAATGCAGGTGTGCTATCTATAATCTCCACAACTCAGGGTGATGTATGGTTTACGGAAAATAGGGCGAATAAAATTGGAAAACTGAAAGTAACAGGTGAAATCATCGAATATACTCTCCCGAGTCCAAATTCAGCACCTTTTGGAATAACTGAAGGACACAATGGAGACATTTGGTTTACCGAAATGAATGGAAATAGAATAGGGCGTATATTACCATCAGGTGAAATTATTCAGTATGATTTACTGAATGCTGGCTCCTATCCCTCTTTTATTGTTGCTGGACCTGACGGTGCCATCTGGTTTACTGAGAATCAGAGTAATCAAATTGGTCGGATTACGATGCTCGGAGAAGTGACTAATTACATTTTGCCAACAAAACATGCTGGTCCTGTAGGTATTACAAGTGGACCGGACGATGCACTTTGGTTTGTGGAAATTAACGAAAATAAAATCGGTAGAATTACTACCTCTGGAACAATAAGTGAATATACCATCCCTACTGCACATGCTCGTCCACACGCAATAGTAACAGGGCCTGACCGTGCTTTATGGTTCACTGAATGGGGAAGTAATCAAATTGGCCGAATTACAATGCAAGGTAAAATCACGGAGTATCTAATTCCTACACAAAATGCGGAGCCACATGGAATTGTATTAGGACCTGATGGTGCCATTTGGTTCGCTGAGGAGTGTAATAAAATAGGTCGGCTAAGTTTATTATAAAAATCCTGAAAGAAAGGCAGTGGATATCCATGGAATCAAATAAGCAACATGGACCGAATCCTACAGATAAATATCCGATTAAAGGAAATAATATTTTACAATTTATTAAAAATACAATTATTAGACCAAATATTATTGCAGGTGAATATTCTTATTACGATGCAAAAAATGGAGAATCCTTTGAAGATCAAGTCTTGTATCATTACGAATTTTTTGGTGATCGGCTTGTTATAGGGAAATTTTGTGCCATAGCACCCGGTGTGACGTTTATTATGAATGGAGCTAATCATAGGATGGATGGCTTCTCCACTTATCCGTTCAATATTTTTGGACAAGGTTGGGAGAAATACACACCAACGCTAGATCAATTGCCGTTTAAAGGGGATACGATAATTGGAAATGACGTCTGGATTGGGATGGATACGGTCATTATGCCTGGAATCAATATAGGTGATGGTGCTATTATAGCAGCCAAATCAGTTATTACTAAAGATGTGGAACCATATACAATTGTCGGAGGAAATCCTGCAAAGAAAATTAATACCCGTTTCTCAGAAGAAATCATTAGCAAATTGCTAGAAATAAAATGGTGGGATTTAGATATTGAAGTTATTTCCGATCATATTGGTTTGATAGTAAATGGAGATATAGACAATTTAGAAAACCTGAAAAATAAAATATGACAAAATAAAAACTGTCTATAAGGCCCAGTGACAGTGTTCTTGCTCTAATCCGTCAAATGTTTTATATAAAATGCAAACTAATAGGAGGATTATCATGGTCTATGTCGCACTGCTTAGGGGAATCAATGTTGGTGGGAAAAATAAAATTAACATGAAGTTGCTTAAACAAGCTTTTGAACGAGTGGGTATGAGCTCTGTAGCTACATATATCAATTCAGGTAATATTATTTTCACAGTGAATGGCCAATCAAAAACAACAATATCCCATATTTTAGAAGAGGCTATACATACAAACTTCGGATTACAAATCAAAGTTTTAGTCCGTAGTTTTGATGATTTTAAAAAAGTCATACACTCCCTTCCAGAGTCATGGACGAACGACCAACAGATGAGAAGCGATGTGCTGTTTTTATGGGACGAAATTGATGATGAGTCAGTGCTTAATAAGCTGGTCATCAAACCAGAAATTGATACGGTGAAATACGTTCATGGAGCCATTCTATGGTCGGTTGAAAAAAAAACATTACCAAATCCGGTATGACTAAACTCGTTGGTTCAAAGCCATACCAACAAATAACAATCAGAAATGTAAATACAACTCGCAAAATATACGAACTTATGCAAGCTGCAGAGGTGTGAATTACATGATACTAGCAAGAATTATTTTCTAGTAATTGGAAACTATCTGACGGATAACTATCAGAACCCTGTCACTGGGCCTATAACACTCGTTATGGTAACAAAAAAGGTTAGGTGCTTTTTTAGATATCCAACCTTTTTTTGCCGATAAGACACTTTATGAAAGTTCTGCAATAAACACCAGTTGAATTAAATTAATCGATCTTCAACAATAGGGCGCGATTCTTTAATAAGGTTCGCTTTTCTTAATGAACTAACGGGTGCTTTAGTTTAATAACTGAGGGATTGTGAAGCACCACAAGTAGAAATAATCAAACTTTTTTATAATAGTCTCATCCTTAGGAATATGGAAAACTCTATTTTGATAAATCTTTTTTCAAAATAGAGTTTTTTGCATTTGTTTTTAAATATGGATTGACTAGACTTTTTTAATTTAACTTTATTCCAAAACAATAGAACAAGAAAAACTGGGGAAATTTCAAGTTTTTCATACGTTTAAGCTACCTGGTTCTCTTCTTTCCGATCATTTGGTAAAAAGACAGCAATAAGGGAGCCGGCAAGCGGAAGAACCGAGAGTATCGTGTACACAGTTGTCACTCCAAAGATGTCCGATATTCCTCCCATAAAAACAGAACCAATCCCTCCAGCTCCCACGCCGAATCCAATCGAAAGTCCGGAGGCAAGAGCAATGTTCTTGGGAAGCATGAGCTGCATAAAAACCACGCTGATCGAGAAAGTAGAAAGAACACTAAATCCAAATAAGAGCAAAACAAGAACCGACAACACCCCATGTACATAAGGAAAAATAAGGGCAAACGGTGTTGCAATCAACATGGAGCTGACAAGTAAACGTTTCATTCCTAGTTTATCTGCAAGAACTCCGCCAAAGAATGTCCCGAGTGCACCTGCTCCGACAAAAACGAAACTGAGGATTTGAGACTGCTGGATCGATAAGTTGTGCAGGTAAAATGGCAAAAAGACCACAACCCCAACCTGGCACCATGAACGCAGGATGATGACACAGGAAAGCAGAGTTGCTCCTAGATAATTGTTGTTACCTGTTAATTGTTTATTATTATCAACTTTAACAAACTCTAATTTTTGACTTAACCAAGGCAAAATCTGTCCGGTTAATCCAAGGGATAAGAACGCTAAGGGAATGAACCATAATAGTCCGTGAATCCCTGAGTGAATTATATAGAGCGCAACTAATAAGGGTCCCAAGGCTTGTCCGGAATTACCGCCTACCTGAAAAATAGCTTGGGCAAGACCTTTTTTCGTACCAGACGCGAGGTGGACTGCCCGTGAGGCTTCCGGATGGAACACGCCGGAACCAAGACCGGAAATGGAAATAAACAGCAGCAACCAAGGAAGGGAAGGTGCCAGTGCTGTCAAAGCAATCCCCATAATGGAGCAAAACAATCCAACTGGGAACAGCCAGGCACGAGGCTTCCGATCTGCCAACATGCCCAAAAACGGTTGAGAAACGGATGACGTTAAATAGCACATCAACACTATTAAAGTGGATTGGGTAAAGTTAAGGTGAAACTCGTTTTTATAAAGTACAACTAATGCCGGGACCATCCCTGTGGTCACTAAATCATTTAAAAAATGAGCAGAACTGAAGGTAAATATTCCCCTTCTGTATAGGGGTTCTTTTCCTTTAACGATTACTTTCGAGACATTTTCCAAGACTTGCACTCCTCTCATTGCGATATCATTTAATTTGTCGATGCCTCACCCGCGTTTTTTCAATTGAGGTAGGGATAATCTTAGGGTATAAATGGATATTATTTTGCTCCATGAATGACACTTTTCAAATCTGGATACTTGTGTTTATTCTACATAGTGTGTACGATGTTTGGAAAATACACAGGTAATAAAACCATAATTGAATGTGTTTCACAAAATGTAGTAACAATAATAACTTCAAATTCCTGCCCTGCTTTTGTGACGATTATTGGATCGCTATATACCGTACGTAATTTTAGAGCATATTCTATTGCGTCTTGCCAAAACTGCACCTCTTTTGTATAACATTTACAATTCATCTTTTTTCCTCCTCGATTGAAAAGAGAATCATAATTATAGGATAGCTCCTTTGATTAACTTATTGAGAACAAAACAAACAAGAGTAATGTCATACATAAACAACTCTAATAAAATTAATAAAGAGAATGTTGACGTTGTAGACACGCCCGTTGCAAATTTATTCACTGCAACTGTCGCATAAATCGGTATACCAACTAATAACGAATCCTTCAGTTGCAAACATGACACCAATAATGGAAGCAAGAACGCCAATTCCAAATACTAAGAGACCATCGATTAATAGCTATTACAAAACAAGTTTTCCAATCCCCCTACACTTAAATTACTGCTATACTATTCATAAGACAAATACAAAATTTTTGTTTATTCATAAATTTAAATTATGAGTGGGTGAAGAAATGAATTTACATACGTTACGAATTTTTACAAATGTCGCTAAACTAGGGAGCATAACCGAAGCGGCGAATTTACTACATATTAGTCAGCCTGCTGTCACAGCTCAGGTTCGAAAACTAGAGCGGGAAATCGGGGTCAAATTAATCACTGGCAAGGGAAGAGGAATTCAGCTCACATCTGAAGGTGAGTTCCTTTTTGAGCAAGGATTACGTTTGTTTCATTTAGAAGAACAGATTGATGAAAAATTTAAAACATTTTTGGAAAAGAAGCAGAAAGTGCAAATTGCTTCCGCCATTATTGCAATGAATTATATTTTACCGCCTATAATTGCTGGTTATAAACTAGAAAATCCAGATGTCGATGTATATGTATCCTTAGGGAATGTACAATCTGTTGAGCGTCGACTCCTAAATTACGAAAACGATATTGGCTTTGTTGTGCAAAGTAACATCGGTCATGAAGATTTACACTTCGAGAAAATACTAGATGTCCCATTTTGGTTTGTTGTACATCCATCGCATCCTTTAGCGAATAAAGAGGTGACGATTTTTGATTTAAGTGAGCATGATTTTATTTATAGGGAACGAGGTAGTTCAACGCGTGATTTGTTAGAGGCGATTTTTTATAACCATAATTGCCCGTTACCGAAATTAGGCTTACAAATGCAAGGCTTACCCGAATCGATCAAAGTTGTGGAGGCAGGTTTCGGAATGTTACTCGCGCCAGCCTGCAGCGTAATTGAAGCATTAGCACAAGGAAGACTTGCCCGAGTATTTGTGGAGCAGGCGGAAGTCAATCAAAGTTTGTTTATTTGTACGAGGAAAATGGATGAGAACGAGCATCCATTCGTTCACTATTTAAAAAAGAATATAATCAAGTCAGTGACATAACGCTCTGACTTGATTTTTAGTAAAGGGCTTGTTGCACTAACGGTTGACGAGTCAGGTGCTAAAACCCTTTTAATGATTACTGCCTCTTATGTAGAAATGGTACATGGTGGAAACGGAGGCTTTACAAATGATAAATGTGTAGATGCACTAATAAAAATGTTCAATAGCATCCCTGAACCAGATGTATTATTAAGGCTGAAAAAGGAAAAGGAACATGAGAATTAAACAAAAGTTCTTATTCAGCTAACGGGTGCTTTACTTCAATAAGAGAGTTGCTTTGGCAGCTCTTTTTGTTATGGAACTATCGGGGCAGTTTAGTTGAAGAGTGCTGTCTGATCTTTATTCAACAATTGGGCCATATTCTGGAATAACGGGTAACCCCAAGACACCTGTAACTTTTACATTTAAACTTTAGCGGAAATAATAAAATTCTTTTTGGTTAAGCATTAGAGGACATTAGAATCTTTAATTCCTGGTGTTAATGTCCTCTATCCTTTATCCATCTCTACCATGCTTCCAGAACCACAAAATAAAAAATAGTCCTTGATAAGAGAAAGGCATCTTACAAAAAAGTCCCGCAGAATGAAGTCTTGCGGGACTTTTTGAATACCAGTGGTTAGCGGTTATTATCAGAATAACTAGGATTGAATTTCTTCTCCGATCGATACGAAAAGCCTTTCTCTTCATTCAAAAGCACAATTCCATCTAAAAGAACTAGCCACCATTGCTCAATGCGAACACTGGATGGCCTCGAATGATAAAAACAGGGAGTTTTTGGAAGGGGCATTAGGAGATGGTTGTTTACGGGAACTGCCTGATTTCGATATCGATGGTGAAGTAAAGAAAAACTTTGGCTATATTTCACCGCCTTAAAGGCGTTTCCAGTGTGTCTTGAGCCACTATATCTCTAAACTTGGATATTAAGAGTTAGATTTTTTATTACGCTTTTTTCTTTTTACCAAATAGACAATGAAAGAAATTAAAGCAACCATGAATATGAATATAGTAATTTGATATCCTACATCAAACCAATTCACATGTGTTTCATTCATGTTATTATGCCTCCTTTAGAAATTAACAGTGTATGTAACTGATTTACTATAACCCAGAGGTTGACGCCCAGTATGATGAAGGCGACATAGATATGTAATCATCGCTTAAATCCCTTAATATAGGGGTTTAACGAGGATTCAGAAATGAATGCTCACCTAACATGTGAATATCTTTAAAGTAGAAGGCCTCCCACAGTCTACTGACGGGAGGCCTTTTCTTATTTGTTGTCAGTGAAGACAAAATTCCATGTTGGGAATGAAATCGTTTCGAACAGCCACCTATATTTTGAGTGGTATCGAAGTAAGCGTATGGTTTAAAAAAATCAATCTCATCAACAGGCAAAGTCTGCACAAAATGAGGTTGATTTGGGATTCATAAGTTGTTCGGAGTAGGTGCTTAATCCTAAAGTTAACAGGATATTACCATTCTATGTTTCTATTTCATTATTTTTGCACTAGAACCTTCCAAACTCCCCAATAAACTTTGACTTTTATTAACGAGAATCTAGTTAAATTCAAAAAAAAGCGCTTGCATTATTAATTTTTTTGATTATAATACTTGTATACAAGTGTACTTGAACTCTATTAGAAGGTGAATTTATGGTCGAATCAAAGGAATTTCTTTATCCTGTAAAATGGCTTTCAAAAGCTTCAGCTGGTGATCGTGTAACATCCGAACTTAGAATGCGTATTATTTCGGGTATGATTGAAAGCGGTACCATCCTATCCGAAAATAAATTAGCTGCTGATTTCGGTGTTAGCCGCTCACCCATTCGTGAAGCGTTAAAAATACTGGCATCTGAAAATATCATCCGATTAGAAAGAATGGGTGCGGTTGTCATTGGTTTAACAGAAAAAGAATATGCAGAAATTTATGATGTGCGTTTACTGATCGAGACGTTTGTATTTGAACGGCTAGTAAGAATGGACACGAATGAATTAGTAATGGAACTTAGTAAAATATTAGAAATGATGAAAATTTCCATAAAATACCGAGATGCTGATGAGTTTTCCAATCAGGATGTCATATTCCATGAAACAATTATTCGGTCCATCAATCATTCCTACATCCTGATGATCTGGGATAATTTAAAATCTGTGATGGAAAGTTTGATTCTTCTATCCATGCGGAGTCGTTTTAAAGAAAAGTATGAAGACTTTACACGGATCATAAATAATCATCAACTTTATATTGATGCGATCAAAACAAAAGATCGAGACCTTATGATTAAGTCGTTACATAAAAATTTTGATGATGTTCAAGAGAAAGTTGAAGACTTATGGATGTCCCAACAGATGCTTTCAAAAGGGGTCGAACAAGAAAATGACTAGCTATATGTTAGGTGTAGATATCGGTACAACAAGTACAAAAGCTATTTTATTTACGAAAAAAGGCGATGTCATTCAGCAAGAGAATATTGGTTATCCTCTTTACACACCTGATATGACAACGGCGGAACAAGACCCTGAGGAGATTTTTCAGGCTGTTTTGAAAGCCTTTTCAAATATAACGAAACAGCATTCAGATAAAAAACTATCATTTATTTCATTTAGCAGTGCGATGCATAGTGTTATAGCTATGGATGAAAATGACCAGCCGCTAACCCCTTGTATCACTTGGGCAGATAATCGCAGTGAAGCTTGGGCCCATAAAATAAAAGATGAATTAGATGGGCATGAAGTTTACAAACGAACCGGAACACCTATACACCCGATGTCACCATTATCCAAGATCACCTGGATTGTAAATGAATGCCCAGAGATTGCAACAAATGTTAAAAAGTACATCGGGATTAAAGAATATATCTTTAAAAAGTTCTTTGATCAATATGTTGTCGATTATTCCCTTGCGTCATCCATGGGCATGCTGAATCTTAAAAATTTGGATTGGGATGAGGAAGCCCTAAGAATTGCTGGAATAACGCGTGATCAATTATCTGAGCTCGTACCAACAACAAAGATTTTTAACAACTGTGATCCGGATTTAGCCAAACAAATTGGGATTGACCCAGAAACCTCTTTCGTCATTGGGGCAAGTGATGGTGTTCTTTCAAATCTAGGTGTAAACGCTATCCGGAAAGGTGAAATCGCTGTCACGATTGGGACAAGCGGTGCGATTCGTACGATTATTGACGAGCCGAAAACAGACGAAAAAGGAAGAATCTTTTGCTATGCTTTAACGGAAAAGCATTGGGTGATTGGCGGGCCGGTAAATAATGGCGGGATGGTCCTCCGCTGGATTCGCGATGAATTTGCTTCATCCGAGGTAGAAACAGCTAAAAGACTCGGAATCGACGCTTATGAAGTTTTAACCAAGATTGCCGAACGTGTAAGACCAGGGGCTGATGGATTGTTATTCCATCCATATCTTGCAGGTGAACGTGCACCATTATGGAATCCGGACGTACGGGGTTCATTTTTCGGATTAACACTGTCGCATAAGAAAGAACATATGATTCGAGCGGCTCTAGAGGGAGTCATTTACAATTTATACACAGTATTTTTAGCCTTAACCGAATGCATGGACGGTCCCGTGACCCGAATTCAAGCGACGGGTGGCTTCGCTAGGTCGGCTGTTTGGCGGCAAATGATGTCCGATATCTTCGAATCGGAAGTCGTGGTTCCGGAAAGCTACGAAAGTTCCTGCCTGGGTGCTTGTATATTGGGGTTATATGCCACCGGGGAAATTGAGTCCTTCGAAGTAGTTTCAGAAATGATAGGCAATACCCACAAGCACACACCGATAGCTGATTCTGTAAAAGAATATAGGCAACTACTGCCGATTTTTATTAACCTATCAAGGGTATTGGAAAACGAATATACACAGGTTGCGAATTATCAAAGAAACTTAATAAATGCTGCAAAGTAAAGACATGGAGGAATTACGATGCCATTAGTTATTGTCGCTTTAGGAATTGTCGCTTTATTAATTTTAATAATGGGCTTAAAATTAAACACCTTTATTTCCTTAATCATTGTGTCGTTTGGAGTGGCTTTAGCACTTGGGATGCCACTTGATGGAATTGTCAAAACCATTGAAGCAGGATTAGGCGGAACACTTGGTCACTTAGCGTTAATCTTTGGACTTGGAGCGATGTTGGGTAAGTTAATCGCAGATTCAGGGGGCGCGCAGCGCATTGCCATGACCCTTGTTAAAAAATTCGGTGAAAAGAATATTCAATGGGCAGTCGTAGCAGCATCATTTATTATCGGTATCGCGTTATTTTTTGAAGTGGGATTAGTATTATTAATTCCAATCGTATTTGCGATTTCAAGAGAATTAAAAGTTTCGATATTATATCTTGGTATTCCAATGGTAGCGGCATTATCCGTGACTCACGGTTTCTTACCGCCGCACCCGGGGCCAACCGTTATCGCTGGTGAATATGGTGCAGACATTGGTCAGGTTTTATTGTACGGCTTCATCATTGCGGTACCAACCGTTATTTTAGCTGGACCAGTATTTACAAAGATAGCTAAAAGATTAGTACCTGACTCATTTACGAAAACAGGCAGCATTGCCTCTTTAGGAGAACAAAAATCTTTTAAACTTGAAGACACACCTGGATTTGGAATCAGTGTATTTACCGCTTTACTTCCGGTTATATTAATGTCAATTGCTACGATTATCACTTTGATGCAAAAAACAATGGGATTTGAGGATAATGGTTTACTGGCAGCTATCCGTTTTATTGGCGAAGCCGGTACTTCAATGTTGCTTTCCTTATTATTTGCGGTCTATTCAATGGGATTAGCAAGAAAGATTCCAATGAAAGATATTATGGATTCTTGTACCTCAGCAATCTTGCATATCGGAATGATGCTCTTAATCATAGGGGGCGGGGGAGCCTTCAAGCAAGTATTGATCGATGGCGGTGTAGGTGACTATGTAGCTGAATTATTCAAAGGAACATCATTATCACCAATCCTGCTTGCCTGGATCATCGCGGCAATCCTGCGTATTTCCTTAGGATCTGCTACCGTTGCTGCCTTAACGACAGCTGGTTTAGTAATTCCGATGTTAGGTCAGACTGACGTTAACCTTGCTCTAGTTGTACTTGCTACAGGAGCGGGAAGTTTAATCGCTTCACACGTTAACGATGCTGGCTTCTGGATGTTTAAAGAGTATTTTGGTTTAAGCATGAAAGAAACATTTGCAACATGGACCTTGCTTGAGACGATTATTTCAGTAGCCGGATTAGGGTTTATTCTATTACTAAGCTTATTTGTATAGGCCTTTCCCGGCAGTAAATCCCCACTTATAGTAGGGATTTACTGCCTATTATTCTTACATAGAAGGAGCAGAAAATTAAATGTACAATTCAATTGGTGTCATTGGTTTAGGGGTAATGGGCAGTAATATCGCTTTAAATATGGCTAGTAAGGGGGAAAAAGTAGCTGTCTATAACTACACAAGAGATTTAACGGATCAACTTGTTGCTGAATTGGACAGTCAGTCGCTCCATCCGTATTACGAAATCCAGGACTTTGTTCAGTCACTGGAAACGCCAAGAAAGATTTTTCTAATGGTGACTGCGGGCAAGCCGATCGACTCGGTGATCAATTCATTGCTTCCTCATCTTGAATCAGGCGATATTATCATGGACGGCGGCAACTCCCATTACGAAGATACTGAACGCAGATATGATGAATTGAAATCTAAAGGAATCAGTTATTTGGGAATTGGTATTTCTGGTGGAGAAGTCGGGGCGTTAAAAGGACCTTCAATCATGCCGGGTGGAGATAAAGACGCCTATGAAAAAGTAGCTCCAATTCTGACAAAAATCGCAGCACAAGTAAATGATGACCCTTGCTGTACCTATATCGGTCCAAAAGGAGCAGGTCATTTTGTAAAAATGGTACATAACGGGATTGAGTATGCAGATATGCAATTAATCGCCGAAGCCTATACATTTTTAAGAGAAAAGCTGCATTTTGAAGTTAATGAAATTGCTGGCATCTTTGAAACATGGAATCAAGGCGAACTGAAAAGTTATTTAATCGAAATCACTGCTGAAATTTTAAGGAAAAAAGATGAAGTAACGGGCTTACCCTTGATCGATGTGATTCTTGATAAAGCAGGACAAAAGGGTACAGGCAAATGGACCAGCATGCAAGCTATTGATAACGGAATACCAGCATCGATTATTACAGAGTCTTTGTTTGCTCGTTACATTTCCGCTTTAAAAGAAGAACGGGTCAATGCAGAACATATTCTAACAGGCCCTGAGAACGATCAGCAAAAATTAGATAAAAATGAGTGGATTGACTATATTAGACAAGCATTATATATGGGAAAAGTTTGTGCATACGCGCAAGGTTTTACTCAATATAAAATGACTTCTGAACTTTACGGCTGGGATTTGCCTTTAAAGGATATTGCGCTGATTTTCCGCGGTGGCTGCATCATTCGTGCAGAATTTTTAAACGTCATTAGCGAAGCCTATCAAGAGCAGCCGAATCTGGCTAATTTATTAATCTCACCATATTTTGCCGAAAAGGTTACGGATTACCAGGTAGGATTGCGAAAGGTTGTCTGTGAGGGAATAAACTCCGGTATCTCGTTTCCATGTTTAAGCGCTTCACTCACTTATTACGATAGTTATCGAAAAGGCATCTCAAATGCTAACCTTTTGCAAGCACAACGTGATTATTTTGGTGCACATACCTATGAACGACGTGATTTAGCAGGAGTCTTTCACACAAACTGGCAGTGATAGAAAGTGACAAAAGAAACAGCCATCTCTCAATAAGCGTTCATGAATTTGAAATGAATAAATTTGATAAACTTGTGAAAAATCTGTCATTGATTGACAATGTTATGTTTCCTGCTCTTGTATCAAAAGATGCGGATAAAAATGCGGTATATCGGAATTGAAAAGCTTGCAGATAATACGATCACTCAAGGCTCTGGCGGCCATCTGCAGAGAGTCGCCATCTGTAGAGCATGCATAATGATATTAAGACAAGAGAGAAAGCATTATGAAATGGTTAGTAGAAAATGGATTCTAATTTTTAAATGGCATTCGCATAAAGTTCATACGGAAACTTTATTTGGTAAGTTCGAAAGGAAAAATGAAGAATGTTTGTAAGGAAAGACACGCTAACAATTTGTTAACGCAATCAAGCGGAAAACGAACGATACAATCTCGTTAAAGATGTTACACCACTGATTAGCAAAAACCTTGCTATAACACATTTTTAGCACATATCGTTAAAAATATTACACACTCTCACCATACGGGCGGCATAATGTAATAATTGCTTAAATCCCTTGAAATATAGGGGTTTAACGAGGATTTAGAAATGGATGCTCACCTAACATGTAAATATTTTTAAAGTGAAGGTCTTCCATCAGTTTATTGAACTGCTGGGAGGCCTTTTCTTTCATGTAGTCAGTCGTATGGGCATAGAAGTTTATCGTTGTTTGAATATCTGTATGTCCTAATCGCTGTTGAATTTCTATCAACCCCACCCATGCTTGGCACGGGGCAAGGCGCCAAGACCAACCAGATGTAACACCCACAATGGCTAAGGCTAGATAGGAAATAGCGGCTATGCAAGGGAAGTAAGGAAAGCGAATAGATGATCTAATCGTATAGGGAAACAGAAGAAAGGAAAAGGAAATCTTATCGGTATCCCTAACAACTTCTGGATAGGCTAAACTTATCTAGACAGAAAATTTAAGGTCAGGTAGACTACAGATACAACTAGTTATAGAAAAGAGGTCCGATATGCGACGTGATATACAACCGAATGAACGAGCTTTCTCTTCCAAGGAAGTGGCAGAAGAAGTGGGGATTGCAACTCCCACTGTTCGAAAGTATGGTCAAATCTTAGAAAGAAATGGATATGAGTTTTTGAAAGATGGAGATCGACGTATCTTTGTTCAATCTGACATCGGGGTGCTTATAGCGCTACGCGATACGGACAAGCCCCTAGACGATACAGCTAAAGACCTTGTATTTCAACAAAAAGAAAGATTAGAAGGATCCAATGAAACTGAGATAGCGATACCCGATACATATGAAAATTTACCCCACGACCCCAATCAATTAAAAGAGGTCTTAATGTTTTTAGTCAATGAACTCGCAGCCACACGCGAAATGAATGTCCAACTGACAAGCGATATGTCAGAGCTTAAAACAAAGGTTTCCCGGCTCCAGCAAGATCATCATGTTATAAGTTCTAGTATTGGAAATTCAGCGCAAAGAACTAATACTAAAATTGAACAATTAACTGAACAACAAAATATCCATTACGAAACATTGCTGCAGCAAGAAAAACAAAAAAGTGAAATCTTACAAAAAGAAATACAAAATATGCGGGACGAACAGAAAAAAGACTGGAGTTCACAAAATGAATTTAATAAACGTTTAGAAGAAGCGATACAAAAACGTTCAGAAAAATGGTGGGGGCTTTTCTCCATATTCAGAAAATAAGGTGACTGTCATGTTTTTTTTGCCTAACTGATTAATGATTTGTGGAAGCAATTTATTGATGTAGAAACATTTGATAAATCTTTTTTTATATATAATGATGGATAAAAGCATAGTGACATATATGATTCGCATAGCTGAAACACAGAATTAAGAAAGAGTATTTCAACTTTACAGGATTTGGTGCCTACTATGTAATCGCTCGGCGATACCAATGTTTCGCAAGTTCTACCAGAGGCAAACATAGGCTCAATTGAAATTCATTGGAGATTTGTTTAAGCGATATGCATCTAAAACAAAATCACAATTTGAGGCAAGCAAAAAAACATGTTTGATAAAATGGAGTTGAGGCGGTTGAAAACTGCATTCAAAAAAAGAGTCATCCTTAATAGAGTTGCTCCAGACAGTGGGTGATCGGTTCTTTTTTTGTGTGTTTCGTATCGCTGGGCGATATAACTTGGTGTTCGATATCAAAAACATGATATACATCCGAATGAACGAGTATCTCTTCTAAGGTAGTGGAAGAAGAAATGGGGATGCAACACCCACTGTCAAAAGTATGGTCAAAACTTAATGAAACGGATATGGGTTTTTAAGATGGTGATTGCCTATCTTTATTCAATCCGACATCGAAGCGGTCATAGCGTTACGCGATACGGACATTCCCATAGAGGATACGGCCAGGACCTTGTGTACCTACAAAAAGATAGATTAGAAGAAACTAATGAAACAGAGATAACGATACCCGATACATATGATAATTTAACCCATAATCCCAAACGATTAAAAGAGATTTTAATTGTTTTAACCAATGAACTCGTAGCTACGCGTGAAATGAACATCCACTGACAAACGATATGTCTCAGCTTAAAACAACGGTTTCCAGCTCCAGAAAGATCCATGTCCTTAATAGTGTTCCTCAAGAAAGGGGCTGATCGGTTCTTTTGTGTGTTTCGTATCGCTGGGCGATATAACATACAAATAAATCCACAGAACCTTCATCTTAAGGGRGGTCCAATATACGATAGGATATACATCCGAATGAATGAGCAGCCTTTTCCAAGGAAGTGGCATAAGAAATAGAGAGGCAAAATCCACTGAGCGAAATGGATAGGAGCTGTTAAGATGGCGATTGGCATATCTTCGTTCAATCCGACATCGAAGCGCTTATAGCGTTATGCGATACGGGCAGCCCTCTAAACGATAGAGCTAAAGACTCTTGGATCAAGAAATAGAAAGATTAGAAGGAACCAATGAAACAGAGATAGCGATACCCGATACATATGACAATATATTTGACCCATGTTCTCATTCAATTAAAAGGGATCTTAATGTTTTTAACCAATGAACTCACTCGCAGCTACGCGTGAAATGAACCTCTAACTGACAAACGATTTGTCACAGCATAAATCTGAACAACAAAAAAACATTATGCAACCAAATCAAAAGTGGAAATTCCTTTGTTCCAACTATTCGGGATCACCATTTTCAAATTTCAACAATTTCCCGAGAAATATCTACAAATTCTGAGTAGATATCGACAAAATTAGGCTTTTAAAAGAGATAGCGATACCCGATACATATGACAATATATTTAACCCATATTCTCATTCAATTAAAAGAGATCTTATTGTTATTAACCAATGAACTCGCAGCTATGCGTGAAATGAACCTCTAACTGACAAACGATAACGATATGTCACAACTTAAAACTGAACAACAAAAAACCCATTACGAAACATTACTGCAATAAGAAAAAGGTTTCACTCCCTTTTTTTAGTCTCCTATACGATCTTCAGGTGTTAATTTTCGTTAATAACTATTTAAACCTAAGGGAACCAAATCAAAAGTGGAAATTCCTTTGTTCCAACTTTTCGGAATAACCATTTTCAAATTTCAACAATTTCCCGAGAAATATCTACAAATTCTGAGTTGATATCTATCGACAAAATTAGAAACTTCTAAAGGCGATTTGTTTTTGCTGATAAAAAAGTAGAATTTGCATAACCGTTACTTACCAGAGAGTTTGTAATTGCTCCATTATGGAACACAAAAAATGATCAACTTATATAAAAAATCCAATTAAATAGTATAAGGGCATGTTTTGATTAATCTTTTTTCAAAACATGCCCTTTCTATTTATTCATTTATCAGGTTTCTTGGATTAATTTGATAAAACTTTGTTTCAAAGCTACACTTTTATAAATTAGCAAAAAATTTCCTTGCCTTAATTATAATAGATGGAAATAGAAAAAAGGTGGATATTATATGAAATTATCAATACTTGTAGCCCCTTTTTGCATAAAAAAGAGCTGCCTTAAAGACAGCTCCGATCATCAGCTAATGCACCCGTTTAGTTGATTAAGAATGTTTTACTCTCGCCTAACGGCAGTTAAATAAGACTCCAGAGTTCGCTGGCGTAGAGCATGTCAGCAATCATACCTTACCGAAAACGTGTGGTAATTGGTTTTACAAGTTCATGAAGGCTATTGCCATGTTGCAACGAATCCTTCATCATTCGCATCTATCCGTTACCCTGCGCTATATTGGGATTACAGAAGAAGAAACCGACAATGTATTAAAGTCATTTAGTGTCTTTAATAATTCATAACAAATAAATGGCCTCTTTTTAGTAGGTTTCTTTTGATAACTTCACTTTTTAAAAAATTATTGTTATTTCAAATTAGCCAAACATAAATGCTCTTTTTCGATAGCTTATTGAAAAAATTAATCCTATTGCTAACATATTCCCCATTAATGAGCTGCCTCCGTAACTTATAAAAGGTAAGGGTATCCCTGTTATAGGTAGTAAACCTATGTTCATTCCAATATTCTCGAAAATATGGAAAAAAATCATTGAAACCACACCTACACATAGGTAAGATTCAAAACTATTTTTGACATCTAACGCTAATTTCACCATGCCCGAAATAAGGAAGAAATAAATTGTTATTAAAATACTAGATCCTAGGAAACCATATTTAGAAGCAATAACGCTAAATATAAAATCTGTGTGTGCTTCAGGAACATATACCCCGCTTCCTTTATAACCAGAAACTCCACCTGATCCTATGGCAAGCAAGGCTTTGATTAAGTTAAAGCCCTCTCCTGATTTATAAGACTCTGGATCAATCCAAGCATAAATCCTTCCTAATTGAAATATTTTTATCCCCATTAAACGGAGAATTTCAGGGTGAAGAAAAACTAAGTACAAAATTCCACTTACAATTGATCCTCCAATAATAAAAATACCACCAATTATTCTCCATGATATTCCTGAAACAAATAATATCCCTATAAAAATACACATTAATACTAAAGATGTACCTAAATCTGGTTGTTTCATAATTAAAAGTATTGGAAGAAGTGTTGCAGCCCCCATCTTAATTAATAGAAAAAAATCCGTTTTCAAAGTTTTGTCTTCATATTTATTATGATGTTTTTGTATTAAGTAACTTAAACAAATTATTAAAGATATTTTAGTAAACTCAGCTGGCTGAAGAGACCCAATCCCAGGAATTTGAAACCAACTTTTGGCTCCATTTATTTCTCGTGCTATTGACTCAGGCGACAAAATTAATGCAATTAATAGAAATAAACTAAGCGAGTAAAAAAACCAATTCAAGCGAAATATTTGTTCAGAATCCAAATACATAACTCCTAAAATCATACCGAAACCTATAAAATACCAAGTTACTTGTCTAAATAAAAAATCCCCTTCGTATTGACCAAATTCTTGAGCAGTGTGAATAGCTATACAACTAGTTATAAATAGCAAAAGTAAAAGTGTAACTAGGTTGTAATCAAACTTTGAATTTTTCATATTTTTCCCCTTGTAAAATATTTACTCATGTTATAATTTAACTCTATTTTACTAAAAATGTAAATTCATTAGTGCCATAAGACGGGTTGAAAATCGAGCTCTCTTTTAAGTCGCTCTTGAGAAATATTATTTAGCTAAGAAAAGTAAAAAAATAAAAATCCAACCCTGAAAAGCTTCAAGGATGGATTCAGACAAGCACCAAGATCCTTAGGGTGTCTCTTGGATAATTCCTATTATGGTCTATAGATGGGGATGTTATCCAGGTTATTACGAGAATGTGCTTATAAATGGGAAAAATCCAGCTGCCATAATTGGTGGCTTTTTTTATGACTAAAGTGCAGATTTGGTCTTTATATAGAGGGGGGAATCGAGGATTAAATGTCTTTGCCCCCTTATTACTAAGGTTCCTTTCGAATTAATATAAATGGACTGAAAAAAATGAAATTTGCACGCTTTGATCTTTTTAGGCTGTATCTATGGTATTCATGAAATATTTATAGATGGTGCACAAAGGTATTTTTCAAAAATAGTAGGAATGTTATCCATCATTTTATCAACATGGGTATTTGCATGTATAACGTCTTTGAAAGACAAAGCTGGTCGATAATTGCATTCTTATTCAGTATATAAATTTTAAGACTATTCGCTTCAAATAAGTAGACGTGTTTCCCTACTTAAGACAATCAGAAGTGGTTCTCGAAAGGGGGATTTAATTTGAAGAAATTTATTGTTTGTTATACCTTGGAAAATGATATTAAACGAGAAAAAATAATAAAAGGGCCAGATGTAAAGAAGGAAGACGTTCTACAAGATGTATTAGATAAGATAGTACGAAGTAATTACTTTATTGCGAAAACCGACCAAGGAGATTATAGGATAAATTCTTCCTTAATACGTTATATACAGGTTTTCCATGAAATGCATTGTTTTAAATACCATACTGATCATCAATGACTAGTGAGTAAATAAAAGGTTATTTCTTTGCATAGTTTTCTTCAATTTTGTTGAGTAACCTTGAATATGGGAGAGAAGATTAATGTCAGAAACGTATCGTTCTCGTCAGGAACGAAAACAAGTGGAAAAAACAAAACAAGATCAAAAAAAAGGTAAGAACTACCCTAAAAGAAGGTCTTTCTTGAAAAAAGTTTTACTTGGGTGCTTACTGTTAGGTGTTGTTTCAATTGGAATAGGGGCAGTTACGGTTGCAGCAATGATTAAGGATGCACCTAAAATAGATGCTTCAAAACTAGTCGATCCACTTTCTACCAAATTATACGATAAAAACGGGAATTTCCTTTACGAATATGGTAAAGAAAAACGGACAAAAATTACGTATTCTCAAGTTCCAAAAATGTTGGAACATGCTTTCATTGCCACGGAGGATGCACATTTTTATGAACACAATGGCATTGATATAAAAGGAACTGCGAGAGCAATCTTCAAGAACCTAAAAGGGGATTTCGGATCTCAAGGCGGAAGTACGATTACACAGCAGGTCATTAAAAACTCCTTTTTGTCACCTCAGAAAACAATAAAGCGAAAGGTACAGGAATGGAGCTTGGCCTATCAGCTTGAGCAAAAGTATTCCAAACATCAAATCTTAATGATGTATTTTAATAAGATCTACCTTGGAGACGGGGCATATGGTGTAGCAGCCGCCGCCGAAAATTACTACGGAATCGATGCCGATCATCTAAATAAACTAACGCTACCAGAGGTCGCTATGCTGGCGGGGCTCCCACAGAGTCCAAGTTATTATGATCCCACTGAACCCGAACATGTGAAAGCTGCAACAGATCGTCGTAATATTGTTTTAGAAGCTATGTATAAACAAGGGTATATTACGAAAAAGCAATTGGAGGATGCAAAGAAGGTTCCAGTTACATCAGGACTTGTTCCAAAAACGAAAAAGCAGGGAATGCCGTACGAGGCGTTTTTGGACGCTGTTGTAAAAGAAGTTGAAGGAAAGCTAAAAAATGTAGATATCAGTTCGGATGGATTATCTATTTATACGACGCTAGATCCAAAAGCTCAGACCTTTGCGGACAAAATGATGAACACCGATACGATTATTTCTTATCCAAATGAAAATTTTCAAGGAGCCTTCGTATTTTTAGATACAAAAACAGGAGAAGTACGAGCTATTGGAAGCGGTCGAAACCAATATAAAGCTTCCTTCCGAGGCAACAACTTTGCGGTTGATATTAAACGTCAACCAGGATCTACTTTCAAGCCAGTCTTTGATTATGGTCCGGCTATTGAAAATTCAAAATGGTCTACAGCACACCAAATTAATGATCATGAGATAACCTACTCAAATGGTCAATCTATTTCTAACTGGGATCATCAATATCACGGAAAGTTGTCGATTAGAACAGCACTTCAATGGTCATACAATATTCCAGCACTCCTTACCCTTCAAGAAGTAGGGATGGATAAAGCACAAAACTTTGCAGAAAATCTGGGTATTACTTTTAATAATAATAAGGTGTACGAATCATATGCGATTGGAAGTAATACGGTTAATCCATTAGAGTTGGCAGGGGCATATAGTGCTTTTGGAAATAACGGTGAATACAATACACCACATTTTGTTCGTAAAGTTGTTTATCCTGATGGCAGAGTTGTTAATTTAACTCAAAAGCCAAAACGTGTTATGCATGATCACACAGCTTATTTGGTGACGGATATGTTACGGACAGTCGTAAAATCTGGTACAGGAAAAACAGCAAATGTCCTTGGACTAGATGTGGCTGGAAAAACTGGCACAACCAATTTTGACAGTAAAACCAGAGCACAATATGGATATCCAGCCGGTTCGGTAAATGATAGTTGGTTCGCTGGTTATACACCGCAATACACTATGGCGGTTTGGACTGGATATACTAAAAATGGTCCAGGTAATTATATGGATGGAAATACAACTAAAATCTCGCACCAAATGTTTAAGGCCATGCTGGAAGCGTTTGGAACAGACAAAAGTAGCTTCCAGCAGCCTAGTGATGTATACCGGGTGAATAATGAACTGTTCATTAAAGGTGCAAATCCTGAAGAAGCTCCACAAGTTATAAAAAATAATAAAAATAAACAATTTGATATTGGTGGAAATAAAGAGGATAAAAAACATAAACAAGAGGAAGGAAAGCATAAACAACAAGAGGAAAAGAAACACAAACAAGAGGAAGAGAAGCATAAACACCAAGAGGAGAAACACAAACAAGGGGAAGAGAAGCATAAACACCAAGAGGAAAAGGAACACAAGCAATAAAGATTTTTAGGATGGGATCGCATTGGTTCCATCCTTTTTTATGATACAAATAAGAGAATGTGATGGTTTCTACTTAAACTATAAGGTGCTTTACTTCAATAAGGGAGCTGCTTTGAAGTGACCCAAAAAGTTAGACACTTTATTTAATTAGGCAGCCTTGAGGGCATGAACCCGGTAATCTACCGGGCTCATGCCTCAGTGTTTGTCGACAAAAGGGGTTCGGAATGTRTTAAATCCGAGCCCCTTTTGATATTCTGTGAGGGGCGAGGCAGTTAGTGGAAGAAAGTAATATCTGTAAATTGATTTTAGTCGGAATACTTGATAATGTGGTGGTGTAAATTAGTTTACAAAAGGATGATTGTCATGAAAAAAGCAGAGGAAATAGCCTCCTAAATCAAATAAAACATATTAGGAGGCGTTGTATATGAAATTCAATATAATTGATCGTGAAAATTGGTATCGAAAAGAGTACTTCGAACACTATTTACAACAACAAACAACGTTCAGTATAACGAATGAAATTAATATTACTGTTCTTATGAAGAACTTAAAGAAGAAGAATTATAAGTTATATCCTGCGTTTATTTTTATGGTTACAAATATAGTTAATTCCCATCGAGAATTTAAAACCAGTTTTAACCCAGAAGGGAATTTAGGTTATTGGTCAGAAATTTTGCCTTCTTATACAATTTTTGATAATAAGACATACACATTTTCTAGCATATGGTCACCAAATGTAAGTAGGTTTTCTGAATTTCATTCTCAGTATGAAAAAGATGTAGAAGAATACAATGGTACGGGTAGTTTATTTCCAAAGACTCCTGTACCAGATAATAATATTCCGATATCTATGATCCCTTGGAGTTCTTTTACAGCATTTAATTTAAATATTAATAATGGTGGAGATTTTCTCTTACCCATTATAACTGGGGGTAAATATTCACAAATAAAAGATGAATGGTTCATACCTGTCTCGTTACAAATTCATCATGCTGTTTGTGATGGTTATCATGCAAGTGTTTTTATGAATGACTTACAAAGGTTTGCTGATGAAAGTGCAGACTGGCTCTAATTGTTCATTGGGAAAATATCTAAAAGGGGAACTGTGAAAGCAGTTCCTTTTTTTATAGAATTACAACCAAAGTTTGTTAATAAATGTACTTAAACTATCGGGGAAGGATAGTTCATTAAGATGTATAATATTGGATATATTTAAGGGGGGATTCTGATGTTAATCAGAGAGGTAAAACCTGAGGATGCTGAAAGTTTCGATTGGCTAATGAAGCAAGTTGAAACTGAGGCTGATTTTATGCTTATGGAACCAGGAGAAAGAAAAGGTTCTCCTGAACAACAACGTAAATGGTTGGAACGAATGGACAAAGAGAATAATTCAACTGTACTTGTTGCAGAACAAGAAGGTGGACAGTTAGTAGGATATTTAGCAGTGATTGGCGGAGAAACAAGAAGAACCAAACACTCAGCCTATCTTGTTATAGGTATTTTAAAAGAATACACAGGGCGTGGTATAGGAACAAAACTATTTCAAAGGTTAGAAGAATGGGCAATAATTCATAATATCTTACGGTTAGAGCTTACAGTCGTCACTCAAAATGAAACAGGAGTATCTCTATATAAGAAAATGGGGTTTGAGGTAGAAGGAATAAAAAGAAACTCACTAGTGATAGATGGCAATCTTTTTAACCAGTATTTTATGTCCAAGTTATCATAAGGTCTTGTTAAAATAACAGGTGCGTTAGTTGTTTAAGAATTAAGTGAAATTATGAGTGAGGTCAGATTTTAGTTATTCAATTAAAGGGCGCTATTCTGAAACTGAAGTGACCCCAAAAAGTTAGACATTTTATTAAGTTAAGCAGCTATGGAGGATTGAATTCGGTATTGTACCGGACTCAATCCTTTTAATTTCCCTTTAATACGTTTGTGGTTGTAGTATTCGATATACAGTTCAAGCTCACGCTTGAACTGAACCATACTCTCAAATTCTTGCAAATATAATAGCTCAGATTTTAATAGACCAAAAAAATTTTCAATTACTGCATTATCTAAACAGTTACCCTTACGAGACATACTTTGGGTAATACCATTTTGTTTTAATGCATAAGAGTATTGTTTCATTTGATAATGCCAACCTTGATCCGAATGTAAGACAGGGGCATCTCCTTCGGATAAGTAGATAAAAGCTTTGTTTAACATTTTTGAAACAAGTTCATATGTAGGACGGCTTTGAATATTATAGGCGATAATCTCACCATTAAATAAATCTAGTATAGGGGAAAGATATAACTTCTCACCAAATAAATGAAATTCAGTTACGTCCGTTACCCACTTTTCATTTGGTTTTGTCGCAACGAAATCACGTTTAAGAATGTTTGGTGCGATTTTACCTACATTTCCTTTATAAGAACGGTATTTTTTCATGCGTACAAGCGATTTTAAACCCAATTCCTTCATAAGCCGTTGAACGGTTTTATGATTGATTAGGAAGCCTTGATTACGTAATTCTAATGTTATTCGACGATAACCATATCTTTCTTTATGATCGTGATAGATAGTAGAAATCATCGATTTCATTTCGGCATATTTATCAGGTTGGTCAAAGCGACTTGTCCAGTAATAATAAGTACTACGCTTAATTCCGGCTAGCTTTATTAACTCTTTTACACTAAATTGATCCCTTAGTTCATAGACTACTTGCGCCTTGTCTTTCGTTTTAATGTTTCCTTTTCTTGAACTAAGGCATTCAACTTTTTTAGAAATGCATTCTCCATACGTAAACGTTCATTTTCTGCTTGTAATGCCTCTATAGAGCCATCTTCGAAGGTCTGATTCTTAGTATCTTTTTGGTTGCCTTTCTTCAACTTTTTACGCCCCTTTTTCTTAAGAATTAGGGAGTCTATACTTTCATTTCTAAGACTAACTCGCCATTTTCTAATTGTACCTGGAGTAGGTAAATTAAACTGTACTGCAGTCTCTAAAGAAGACAACCCGTTCTCGTTCATATAATTGAGTATGTATAGTTTATCTTCAAAAGTATAACGTGTATAGCTTTTTTTAAGAGATTCTGGGCCATGAAAATGATATTTTTTAATCCGAAAATTAAGAGTTTCAGTATTAGTTAAATTGAGTGATTTAGCAATAGAAGTAAGGCTTTCTTCACCGTTTTCATAACGAAAAATCGCATCTAATTTTTGTTCAAGAGTAATTCTTGCCATAAAAAAGGCACCTCCAAGTGTTAGATTTGTGTCTAACATTTGGGGTGCAGTTCAAACAAGTGTAAGCGCCTATTTTTCATTATAGGGCCATTTAATTGAATAAGCTTTTGAATTACGATGCAGTTTGTTGAAGTGATATAATTAAATAAAATTAAACGTTAATACCGAAATATAATGAAATAAAGAATAAGGAAAAGGGGGATTGAAAATGGATATAAGATACCCAATTGGGAAACTACAAGTTCCTGAAAAAGTAACATTAGAAAATTTTCAAGAATGGCTAAAGGAAATCGAAACTTACACGATTCGATTAAGAGAAACTGTCGACTCATTAAGTGATGAGGAATTAAGCAGAACTTATCGTGAAGGTAGCTGGACAGTTCGTCAACTTGTTCATCACATTGCAGATTCTCAGTTGAACATGTATCAACGTTTGAAGCTGGCTTTAACAGATGAGAACCCAACAGTACCAGCTTTTGATGAAGAAAAGTGGGCTATTCAACCGGATACAAAGCTTCCTGTAGAAAGTTCTATTAAAATGTTAGAAGGTATAAATGAGCGCATCGTATCTTTAGGATATAGTTTAACTGAAGAGCAATTAGATCGAGCTTTTACTCACCAGATAAACGGTATAATAACAGTTGCAACAAAAGTTGCAAAATTAGCTTGGCACGAAGAGCATCATTTAGCCCATATAAAAATCGCATTATCAAAATAATACATTATTTATAAAAGTGGCTTATCGAACCTCGATAAGCCTTTTTTAAAATTAAAATAAGGAATAATTACAGAAGTTTTATTCAACTATCGGGGCAGGTTACATTCCTGTAGTTCGTTATTTTTCAGCTTTGAAAAAATAGGGCTCCTCAGTAAGATATGAGTAAGACATCATCTAACTCAAAACCTTAGGAGGAACCTTAATATGAATTTTAAAATGCAAGACAAACAAAATTAACTAATAGAAAGAATTTCCGATACACATCTTATTATTGGTATGGATATAGCCCAACAATTACACGTTGCTCGAGCTGTTAACTTCCATGGAATTGTAGTTGGAGACCCTATTACATTTGAAAATAATGAAGAGGGATTCGTAAAACTATTAAGTTGGATTCAAAACTTACAAAAACTAAAAAACTTAGATTCCACGATAGTAGGTATGGAGCCTATAGGACATTACTGGATTAACCTTTCAAAATGGTTATATAACCAAAACATTGAGGTTGTAACAGTCAATCCCCACTTAGTAAAAAGGAATAAAGAGAATCGTGATAATACCCAATCTAAGAGTGACAAAAAAGATGCGCTCGTTATCGCGGATATTGTCTTTCCTGTGCTGCGACAAGGAATAAGTGAAATTTCATTAGCGGGGATACTAGGTGAGTCAGGAGATCTAAGTGGCTTCTCTCACGGAAACTCTCTATTACGTCATGCTGGATTACATCTAGCGGAAGCAAGTTCAGGAAAATAGAAAGGTCAGATTGTCATTTCAAAGCGTGGAAGGTCAAGACTACCATATTCATTCCTAATTCAATTAGGGAGGAGCTGAGGCAGCCTTTTTCTTATGGCACTAACGGGGCAGTTTACTTCAATAAGGAGTAAGTGTTTTAGAAAAAAAAGGAATTTAAATTGATTATTAACAATATAAATTGTTATAATTAGTACCAGGTATTAATACTAACTTCTAATAAATATATGGGGTGATCGTATGATAGGGGCGAGAATAACAGCTATCGGGACATATGTACCAGAAAAAAAATTAACAAATTTTGAACTTGAGCAAATGGTCGAAACAAATAATGAATGGATTATTCAAAGAACCGGGATTCATGAACGAAGAATAACCCGTCCTGATGAATTTACCAGTGATTTATGCATATCTGCAGTAAAAGATTTAATGCACAGATATAATAAAGAAGTCAAAGATGTAGATATGATTATTGTGGCAACAAGCACACCAGATTTACCATTCCCATCTGTCTCAAGTATCATCCAGGACCAATTAAATATATCCCAAACAGGTGCCATAGATTTAAGTGCAGCGTGTGCAGGATTTGTTTATGCAGTACATACAGCACACAGTTTAATTTCTTCTGGGCTCCACAAAAAGGTACTAGTTATTGGAGCAGACACACTCTCAAAAATTACAGATTATACGGATAGAAATACATGTGTATTATTTGGTGATGGTGCTGGTGCGGTATTAGTTGAAAGAGATGAACAATCAAAAAGTTTCATTGGATTCCACCTAGGAAGTGATGGAAGAGGAGCACAACATGTATATCGACCTGGACTATCAAAAAAGATCAATGGGATTGAGTTAATAGATACTCAATATCTTGTACAAAATGGTAGAGAAGTTTTTCGATGGGTTGTAAGGAATGTTCCTGAGAGTATAAGACAGATATTAGAAAAATCGCAAACGAGTTTAGATCAAGTTGATTGGTTTATCCCTCATAGTGCTAACTTAAGGTTGATAGAGCCAATTTGCGAAAAATTAGAATACCCAATGGAAAAAACGCTTTATAGCTTAGTCAACTTTGGAAATACCTCTGCTGCAACCATTCCTTTAGCTCTTGATCTTGGAATCCGTAAGGGAAAAGTCAAAAATGGAGACCGAGTTCTTATGTATGGATTTGGATCTGGATTGGTTCACGCTGGACAACTTTTAGAATTAAATTTTGACGAACAAATTAATACTCCTACACCGTTGTGATGTATTCTAAGTAATCATTTAGATTAACAGAGAATATTTTATGACGCATAAACTTTATCCTCGAGAAAGATTGTGAAACATTCTACTTAAACTAACGGGTGCGTTAGCTTAGGAACGGAGCTGTATTTAAGGCAGATTTTTCTTTATTCAACCTATTGGGGCAGAATAGTTCAAGTACCATAGTTTATTCGAACTGTGCAACATAATCATTTGGAAATTACTTTGGAATATTTTTTGATTTACTACGAATCCTAGCTTTAGGAGGCGACAAAAATGAAAAAACAAGAAAAATCAAAAAATCTTGGCCAAAAAGCCGATTCAATGAATGCCTTGGATCAAGGGTTAAACTTGTTTCCACAAATAGTTAATAACGCTACTGGTATTGATAAGGGGAACGACGGTAAAATAAATAAAAATGATTAAACTGAACGCCTTTTTTTGGGCGTTTTTCTATCTTTTCTAATGATCTTCTCCATTCTACTCCCTCCTTCACTTGTGAACTCAACAATGAGTCTTATAGAACTATCAGGAGCGTTAGTTGATTAAGGAACACAAAAATGACTAATCCAATTAAATAGTAGAAGGGCATGTTTTGATCAATCCTTTTTCAAAACATGCCCTTCTATTAAACTACACCTAACTCCAAAAACCGAACGAATTTTGCCTTCTAGTATTTAAAAATTATCAAAAAGCTTAGACTTAATGGTGTTACAGGCTACAGTTAATCCTGCAAATCAAACTGAATATAATCAAGGTTGTAGGAACCTGGCCTTGTGACCTTTACTGTAAATACGTGAGTACCTTTTTTTAGGTAGCGGTACTCCAAATTCTGAAGTTTGAATGCACGTTTGTGAGTTGTATTTTTCAGCTCGATCTCCCCGCTTGTTTCGCCAGCCCAATCCAAGTTGATGGTGCCAGCCGGGGTAGATGCTGCAGAAACTCTGCCGGAGATTTTATATGTTCCTGACTTCTTAATATTCACTTTGTATTTCGCCCACTCGCCATCCATGTTATGGCTTACTGCAATAGCTCCATCGATTTCGCAAACATCAATTGAATCTTGATCGGCTGTATTACAGCGGTTGGCGTCCTGATCAAAATATCCGGTACCTTGTCCACCGCCAAGAGGGTCCTCAGCTTGAACCCGAACTGTACGGTTTCCGGTATCGTACTCCCAGTTTCGCATGTTGCCTCCATTACGCCAGTAATCAATAGCTCCAATATTGTCAGTTTGCATCATATTAACTCCAAGCTTTGTTACTGCCTTCCATCCAAGATTTACATCTCTTAGTGAAGCCTCATCTGTGTATTTTGCAGCAAGGCCATACCACATTACATTCACTAAGACCCTGCTATTTTTCTTGATTTGTTTCACCTTCTCTGGCTGAATCTGCGGATCTGCAAGATCATCAAAGACAATTTCATAACCGACCGGCTGACGGCCCGGGAACGTTCCTACAGTGTTGGCACTGTCATCAAGGATAATGTGCATATATAGGATTTCTGGATCTTTTGCCATGAATTCGGCTGCTTCTTCAACATTTGGGCTGCCTTTAAACAGACCGTGATCTACTGTGTCGGTTTTAACGAGAACCTCGTACATTTTATCCCGGATCTCCCAGCCCTTATCCAGGTTTACGATTGCACGGTCCTTTACTGCAAGCATGACCTCTTTAAGCGTTGGAATTTTGTGCTTGGTGAGCGCTGCCGTCTTACCTCCGAGACCTTCCTTAAGGCGAAGACTCTTAATTTGAGCCAGTGTGAGGTCAGAAACCTTTCCCTTGCCATTGGTAGTACGATCAACGGTCGTATCGTGCATTAATACAGGTACACCATCAGCCGTTAGCTGGACATCTATTTCTACAATTTCGGCGCCATCTTCAATAGCCTCATTGATTGCTGCAAGCGAGTTCTCGGGATATTCACGCCATTGGCCCCGGTGAGCCAGGATCATGAGTGGCGCATCTTCACTATGGTCGAGCAAATCTGCGTGAATCTGTTCAAAGGACTTGCCTTCTCGGACAGCAATCGGATTAGAAGCGGTTGCTCCTGCTTGCTGTACCGGTACTAAGACAGACGCTATTAACCCTAATAAAAATAATTTTTTTAGCTTCATTATTGTTAATGCTCCTTTCAATTTTTAATCAATTAAAGATTGTTTTAATATTTTCAACCTCCCGACATAGTTATTGGATGCATCCACTTTTACAGCTTCATTATACTTTCACTATGTAATTAAATATTATAATTAGACAATTTTTTACAAATATTCACATAGGTTTTACAAAGTTGCCATTTGCTATCCCTGTTGGTTTAGTCAAAGGTTTTAGGAAAACCGAGAGATGGTGCAAAAACTATAAAATTTCTAGTGGGCGATGAAACAGATTGAATTACATGTCAGTAGAAGGTGGATTTAAAAGGTAAAATAAACTAAAAAACGTTTTTGTTCTAGAACTTTTTTGTTGTATTGAATTCCAAGGATTGCACTTAAAACTAACAGGTTAAGATCGGAGCTGTCTTTAAGGCAAATTTTTCTTTATTCCTAATAGAGTTTCAAAGGACAGAGATATATAAGTGGAGAAGATTTTATTTATCAAATAAATCGAGGCTAATTTGATGTATGAAAAATTATTAAGGGGACGTATTACTTATATAACAGTTACTGATGTAGAACTTACTTCGGAATGGTATGTAAGTAAATTGGGTGCGGAGTTAAGCTGTAGAGATGAAGACAAAGCAATTCTTAAGGTACAATAGGTATCAATGAAGATATTCCTCAAAATATATGGAAGAATACAATATTAATAAATTACAAGTACAATTAACAAGTAAGACATATTCAAATTGTTATTAATGAGGATCAGTTAAAAACAAAAAAATGAAAAATTCAAAGATACTGGAGGGGAGATAAAAACCGGTATAACAATTCTCATACTGCAGCCAGTGTTTAGCACAGCGTAATATAGCTGCAGGTGGAGCAATAACTGCATTGGGAATGCTTGGATTTGGACCGGGTGTATTTACAGGTGTTGTAAGTGGACCTATGGGGGGACTCGGTTAGAGAATGGATGCACAATGAAGGTAAAGGTGGATCACTTTTTAGTTACTTGGGTATAAGTCTTTACTGTAGTATCAAGATAAGGAGTATTTATGGCATATACACAACAAATTTTTTTAATAATGATGATTATATTAAGCATATTTTATTCTCTAAAGTATGCTAAAAAAGATGCTCCTAAGAGGTCAATGTCTATTATGTTATTGTTCTTATTAGTAACGGTTACTTTAATATCTATTATAACTTTCACTATACTTTTATAGATTGAAAGTAAGTTTAGGATTGTTGAGCCGAAGGAACTTCAAAGTGCCATTTTGCTATGGGGGTCGGATGCTTAGGCATCATATGAACATTTGGATGCAAAACTGGTTAACACAACACCTATTTCCAAACACCACCAAGTTAGTGAAAACCAGAATTCGACCAAAATCGGTCAAGTTCTGGTTTTTTTGTTTGAGAAAGGGGGGATCCGAAATGGGAAAAAATAAAAGGACAAATACTGATGATTTGCAAGCATTTGTCCTCTTGTTTTTAAATTGTTTATTTTTCTCATTTAATGAAGGCTATATGATTCAATGTGTTTATCCGAGGGCTCACTTTTTTGTTCCTCCTGATGTTCCATAATCTTTAATTGTTAATTTTACATTGTAGTTGATCGGAATTTCACTAAATGTTTGGTCCCAATCCTTTTTGGCCTTCATCCATAATTTGGGGTTCTTGATTCTCAAGCGATTTCCGAAGCCAGCGACGTCCACTCGATATTCTTTTTGCATTTTTTCTAATGAATTCCTTACCAAGCGTTTCACTTCTTTTTCCGCTGATTTTTCCGCTTTTTTTAGAAATTCATTTTTAAAGGGATCTCCCGAAACCACCCAATTTTCGGCTAGCCTTCCCTCTGATTCAATGTTTACATCAAAAGATATGTTTTTTCCTTTAACTCGAGGTTTAATCGTGCTTTTCATGGTCTCCACTTCATACACCATAAGCTGACCAGTCTTCTTATCAAAGCTCTTTACAACACCGCCTTTACCCTTTCCTGTAATCCATGTTACGCCTTCTAGTTCTTCCTCATTCAAAAAGCCCTTCATTTTATGTGTTTTTCCATCGATCACGGAAGCTCCCGCAAATTTGACTTCCCCATTAACTGAGTCTACATTTTGCAGCAAAAAACTGGATTCTGAATGAAGCTTGCTCTCTAATTTAAAAAGCGGCATAGGAGGCAAAATCCTCGATGTTCGAAAGGTATTATCTAAAATGCCAACCAGCCGAAACGCTGGAATTTCCCCTGCTGTCTTTGTTTCCAGTGTGCTCTTTGCTCTTCCTTTACTAATGAGCACAACACAGCTTGGTCTAAAATCGTTATCACGAAGGTTTTCATCGAGTAATTGTTCCAAATCATACGATTTTGCAAGACTTTCACTGATAACAATCACTTTCATGTGGTGACTGGTTAATGCCTGTTCCCTTTCTAATGAAAATTCACGAATCATTTGAAGGACGGAATCCCCAGTTTGAGAAATATTAATATAAGATTTTTGTGAGGGGCCTGATTGTTTGGTGCTGGAACTTGCTACTTGTGGAGTGATGATTTGAAAGGTTGAGGTAATCAGGTCCTTTTTTGTATAACCCTCCCCTTTTTTGCTTAACTCTTTCTCAATTTTGGACTTCAAGCCTTTATCAAATGCCAAACCTATCCCTAAACTTTGCTCTTCAATTTCATGACTGCTCCAACATCCTGTAAGGGATACGAACAATAGAACGGAGAGGGAAATGAAGAGGGGCCGTATTTTGCTATGTGGTTGTTTCATATTTTCCTCCCTTTACTTTTTGAATAATAAGCAGGAGAAGCGGGAGTAAACCAAATAAATACAATGCGTAATTGCCGACGAAATCTCCAAGTTTAAAGATGTCATTCATATTTTTTGGAATCATGGAAATGATGTATAAAACCGGAAGCAAGGCAAACATAAAAGGGTGAATGTTCTTTTTTGAAAGTTGAGCTAGTCCTAAAGAAGCTGCATAGTATGTAATGGTGAATGTGGCAAATATTTGCATGATCCATACCACGAGCAATAAAGATTCAAACCGTTCAAAGATCAAACCTGAGACCTCAAAACTGCGTATAAGATCAAGTGTCGGCCATGTTCTTGTGACCACTCCTTCAATAGATAATGCCCCGATAACCATTACGACCGTTACCACGTAAAAAATCAATGGAATGAAAATTCCAACAAGCATGGCTTTTACTGCTTTTTTGGGCTGATTCATAAACGGAACAAGCAGTAACATGACTTCAGGTCCTGTAAAAGCTAGAGCCGTCGTTTTTACTCCTTTTAGTACAGGGATGACTCCTTCCCCTAGTACAGGACGCAGATTATCAATCTCAAATATTTTAATGCTCATGAAGGCAACGACCAAAAAAAGGATAACCGTCAAAGGTAATATAATTTCAAAAAGACGGGCAATCGGGTTAAGGCCGCCGATGACCAGATAGAGACTTACCCACATGAAAATCATCGAAATTGCCCATGTAGGGGTGCCTTCAAGAAGCAAATACTTTATTACTTCCGCCATAGAACGGAGCTGAAACCCGCAAGTAATAAGGAAATAACATATTAAAGCTAAACTGAGTAATTTGCCTAACCATTTTCCCACAATTTCATTGCTGTATTGATAAAAGGTTTTTTCGGGAAACTGTTGGCTTAATTTGACGATGATCACCCCCGCGATTATGGCAATAACCCCGCCTAAAATAACGCTTATCCATGCATCTGGTGTCTGCACCTTCTCCGTGGCTGCTCTGGGCAGGGTGAGTAATCCTGTACCAAGTATAAAGTTTATGACTATGACCGCTACTTGAGGAGTTGTAATTTGGTCTTTCGGACTGAGATTCATTATTTAATCACCCTTCACCGTATGTTATCTTTTACGCATAGGATTTTTCGTATGCATCATCTTTGGCCGGCTTTTCATCATCATAATTGGCATGCGAACCATTAAGTCTTTCCACTCACTTAAGCGATAAGGAACGGCTGGACTCAAATAAGGCACACCAAAGCTTTTTAATTTCACTAAATGGCTGGCCATGAAAAGAAAAAAGAGAATGACTCCGTATAATCCTAATGTGGCAGCACACAACATAGATGGAAAACGGAGTATCCGAAATGTAAACCCTGTACTATATTGAGGAATAGCAAATGATGAAATGGCAGTTAACGAGACTACAATCACCAAAACAGGGCTAACAATTCCTGCCTGTACAGCAGCTTCCCCAATGATTAATCCGCCGACAATCCCCATTGCAGGACCAATTGGCTTAGGTAAGCGCAGGCCTGCTTCCCTCAAAATTTCGATGGATATTTCCATGAATAATGCTTCGATAAGTGCCGGAAAAGGAACGGTTGCTCTCGTTCCTATAATGGATATGGCCAGTTTGGTCGGAATTAACCCTGAATGAAATGAGATGAAAGCTATATACATAGACGGTGTAAACAGGGCTAGAAAGGCTGCGAGATAACGAAGCATACGCATGAATGTGCCAGGAATCCATCTTTCATAATAGTCTTCCGGTGATTGTAACATCATGCTTAAGGTAACTGGAGCAATCAAAGCAAATGGCGTCCCATCCAATAAGATGGCCACCCGGCCTTCCAACAAAGCAGCGATTACGCGATCAGGACGTTCTGTATTCTGTATCTGCGGAAAAGGACTTAGGTAATTATCTTCGATGAGTTGCTCTACATAACCTGATTCTGGCACATTGTCAATATTAATTCTCTTAATTCGATTTTCTACTTCTTGAACTAATTCGGGATCAACAATATCTTTTATGTAAGCGACAACCAAGTCTTTTTTCGAACGCTTTCCTACTTGGAATTTTACTAACGATAAATTTTCGTTTTCACCACTTCCCCTTAAAAAAGATGTATTATCACTCAAAGATTCAGTGAAACCGACCCGTGGACCCCTGACTAATGCCTCTGATACCGGCTCTTCAATCGTCCTTGTTTTAGGTTTTGTTGTTCCGAGGATTAGCGGTTCAGGCAATCCATCAATTAAAAGAGCGGTAGAACCTGTTAATACTTTTGATGCTAACCCTTTAATGGAATCGACCACTTCTACTTCACTGATAGTTAACACTTCATTTTTTATAAATTCTTTTGACATGCTTCCTTTGATGTAAGGAAGGCCCTGTTTGTATTCTGCTGAAAAATCAACCATTAATGATGGCATGATATTTTTATCAATGAGTTCTTTATCTGATAGTCCATCCACAAAAATGATAATTGACCGAATACCGGTACGTCCTATATTAAATTCTCGAAAATGCACATCCCAATTATGGCCAATTTCTTGCTTAACTAGTTCTAGATTTAATACAAAATTATCTGTAAAATGATCAGTTGAATCTTGGGAGGTACATTCTTTTTGTTTGTCATTATTAGTAACTTTTCCTTTTTTACTGATCTTTGATATCCACTCTTTCATTATCATCACTCATCCTTTGAGTTGCGAAGCCGATTTAACAATTTGGAGAATAAATACGGAATAAATAAAACTATAAAAGCTTGTATAAAAACCTGCCATTCTGGCAGGTAGGAAACAATCGTTTTCCACATTATCATCACCCTATACTTGCCTCATATCAGCAGCTGAATTCTTTGAAATTCCTTTATTTCTCAAATAGTATGATGTTCTTACACGTTTCTTATGCAAGAAAGTTAAAAGCAAAAGCCTATTTCTATCCCCCTTTATATTTGGTACTAGCCTTGATGTACTTAACTTTGACATTTGCCCGTGTATCGATGGGAAGGCCCGAGTGTAGAAATGATGTGGATAATTTTGGTCAATTATTGCTTTTCCTCCTACATTGGGCTTATGCTCATAATTGAAATATAATTTTAAAGATTCAGATACCAAATTGAAATTATGTTTGAAATAATATATACTGAAAATTGGGAATTGTTAGTAAGTGGTATCCTTAACCATTAACGACTACGTGATAAAAAAAATTGCAAAATAAAGACGTTCAAGAATAAAATAATCCAATCGCAACCCTTGTACCGGAACGGAAAGGAAAAGTAATTACCGTTTTGTGGGAATGTGAATCCTGCAAATAGAACGGAAGTAAAGAATTCTCCCTCATTAATCGAAACATTCCTTAAACTTATTAAATCCAGTTTATTTCTTTCGACATTAGTCAAAGGGTAAAGTTGTTCGTTTCTTGTTTTCTAAGTACGATTACAAAGGGGGAAAAGGATGAATATATGGACAAGCTGCACACTAAGTTCAATCCTGGCACTCTCATTACTTGCACCTTCCGTGTCATTTGCTAAAGAAAATGCAAATCAGGAAGTTCCTGTGAGTAAGGAAACTGCCAGCCAGTATCCTGTGTTAACGAAAGCAAAAAAACCAGAAGAAGCGGGCTTTTCATCTGAAAAGCTGGAAAAGGTGGATCGGCTGATTGAAATGGAAGTGGCTGCCGGTTTCCCTGGTGCTGCCCTGATTGTCATAAAGGACGGTAAGATCGTTAAAAATGAATGCTATGGGTACAAACAGAAATTTAATGGATATACGCCACTTAAAAAGTTTCAGAAAATGGACAAGGACACTTTATTTGACCTTGCTTCAAACACGAAAATGTATGCAACTAATTTTGCTATTCAGAAATTAGTCAGTGAAGGCAAGTTGAATATCCATGCAAGAGTTCAGCAATACATTCCTGAATTCAAAGACATGGAAGCGGATGTGATCAAAGGAAAGGATACTCTGAGGATTATTGATGTGCTTCATCATACAGCGGGTTTTAGACCAGATCCGCAATACCATAATCCAAAGGTTTCGAAAGACCTTTTTTCACAGGAACGGGATAAGACCATTGAGTTCATATCTAAAACACCGCTGACATATGTACCTGGAACACAGAATGTATACAGTGATGTCGACTATATGCTGCTCGGAGCCATTGTTGAAAAAATCACGGGTCAGCAGCTTGACACCTATGTTGAAAATGAATTGTACAGGCCGCTTAGTTTGAAAAATACAAAGTTCAACCCCCTTCAAAAAGGCTTTAAGCCAAAGGATGTTGCTGCAACTGAATTGCTTGGGAACACGCGGGATGGCGTGATTGATTTTCCTAACGTTCGCACATACACACTTCAAGGTGAAGTTCATGATGAAAAAGCCTTTTATTCGATGGGAGGCATTTCGGGTCATGCAGGTCTGTTCTCGACTACAAGCGATCTCGCTGTCCTCCTGCAAGTGATGCTGAATGGCGGGGGCTACGGTAAACATAAGTTGTTTGATCAAGAAACAATCGATGAATTCGTCGCACCTTCCGAAATGAATCCTACTTACGGTCTTGGGTGGAGGCGAAATGGCGATGCTAGCATGGAGTGGATGTTCAGCCCTTATGCGAGTGACAGTGCTTACGGACATACTGGATGGACTGGGACGGTCACGATCATAGATCCTGAATTAGATTTAGGGATTGTTCTACTTACAAATAAAAAGCATTCCCCGCTCGTTAACCCTGTAGCCAATTCCAATCAGTTTTTCGGTGACCTCTTCAAAACAGGAAGCTATGGAAGTGTTGTAACTGCGATTTATGATGCATTGGAAACGAAGGAATAAGAGGCAATATGTTTCGTAGGGTAGTCAATTTGGCAGTCGGGATATCAGGGTCACCAAGTTGACTATGTATGTGGTACACAGTCTTAAATCTTAAATAATATTTTTGGAGGACATAATGAAAGTCAGGCTACTAACTCCATCTGATGCTGAAAGTTATTGGGCATTAAGAATAGAAGGATTAAAAAACTATCCAGAAGCATTCGCAACAAGCTACGAGGAAGCTATAAATAAGGAGAATCCAATAGAGCAGGTTGCTAATAATTTAAAAACCAAAGGGAATTTTACCTTTGGGGCATTTGATGAATATGAGGAACTCATTGGTGTAGTTACCTTAATTCAGGAACAGCACAAAAAACTGCAACAAGGGCAAATATTTTTGCTATGTATGTAACTTCGAAGAAAAGTGGATTGGGTGTTGGAAAAACATTATTAACAGAAGCTATAAATAAAGCGAAAGAAATAGATGATGTCGAGAAAATAAATTTGACTGTAGTAACAAGTAATCAAAAAGCCAAAAACCTTTACGCAAACTTAGGTTTCAAGGTTTTTGGCTTTGAGGAAAAAGCTTTAAAAGTAAATGGTGTCTATTATGACGAAGAACATATGGTTCTATGTTTAGAAAAATAAAGTGTCATCTTCAACTACGGGTGCGTTAATAACAAGACTTATTTTTTACACCGTTCACTCTGAACTGTGATTTTTAGTTTTTATAAATGTGGCCAAGTGCGACACATTGGCGCCTGTCAACGGTACCGGACCGAGGGAGGATAAGGAGTACTCACTTCATCAAGATCCTCTTGGTGTCCTCAAAAGGCAAGCGGGGAACCACCGTTTGATGCTGTACCACCACCGCCTAAAAGCGCTTATCAAAGCTAGCGTTTTCGATATGATGAGCAGGTAGTTAGGGGTGATGAACATTAGCCCCAAAAAGAAATGTTAAAACAAATAAAAAAATATGTTGACCGAACAGACTGTATCCGCTTACAATAATATTTAGTTATTAGTCTATTTAGAAAATTTTAAAAAGAGGTACCTGCATGACAAAGGAATTCGACAAAAGAATCGGGCGCCATGCAATCATGTACGCGTTTGCGGACGAAGAGGAAGAAGTCATATTGACGAATGATCTAAAGCGGATGGATTGGCTTTATGGAAAAGGTAAAGTCGGTTCAATGGAGCTGCAGAAAATAGTTGCGGCCATTGAGACATCAGCTAAAAGACTTGGATTAGTCAATCCCGATATGTATCGGGAAATGCATGCGCTGTATCATGCGATCATCGAAGCACTCCAAGGCGTGACACGGGGCCAAGTCGAGCTTGGCGGTCTTTTGAGGACTGCGGGCCTTCGGTTTGCAATCGTTCGGGGCAGGCCGTTTAAAAGCGGGGACGAAGGTGAATGGATTGCTGTCGCCGTGTATGGAACGATTGGAGCACCGGTTCGGGGATTTGAACATGAAGCCGTTGGTTTGGGAATTAACCACATTTAAATAATTAAAAGCCTATAGTTATTTAGTGAAATAGGGGGCTGTATTGTAGACTGGATAAGTCTGTCAATATGGCCTCCTTTTGTTTGTTTAAAAAAAGAATAGGGGTGCAGGAAATGATTATGTTAACGGGCCAAACTTTAACGATTGAAGAAGCGAAAAAAGTATTATATGGGGAAGCATTTGTCTCTGCTTCAGCCGAGAGTGTTAAGAAAGTGGAAAAAAGCCGGGAAGCGGTTGAGAATATCGTGAAACAAAAGAAAGTCGTCTACGGTATTACAACAGGATTCGGGAAGTTCAGCGATGTTTTGATTGATGCAGAGGACGCAGAGCAGCTGCAGTGGAATTTGATTCATTCCCATGCATGCGGAGTCGGGGAACCGTTTCCTGAGGTGGTTTCGAGAGCTATGGTCCTTCTCCGTGCCAATGCACTATTGAAAGGATTTTCAGGCGTCCGTCCTGTTGTCATTGAACGTCTGATCGATCTTTTGAATGCTCATATCCATCCGGTCATCCCTCAGCAAGGTTCTCTTGGAGCAAGTGGGGACTTGGCGCCTCTTTCCCATTTGGCGCTAGTATTGATGGGAGAAGGGGAAGTGTTTTATAAAGGAGAGCGAATGGAGGCCATCGTAGCTTTATCGAAAGAAGGCATTCTTCCGGTGACACTTAAAGCAAAAGAAGGTCTTGCATTAATTAACGGAACACAGGCCATGACGGGGATGGGGCTCGTCAATTACATTGAAGCCGAACAGCTGGCCCATCAAACTGAAGCGATTGCTTCACTGACTTTAGAAGGATTACGCGGTATTGAAGATGCCTTTGATCGGGATGTTCATTTAGCACGCGGTTACCGCCAGCAAACAGAGGTCGCGGAAAGGATTAGCCGCATGATCAACGGCAGCCAGCTCATCACCAAGCAAGGAGAACTGCGGGTACAGGATGCTTATTCGCTTCGCTGCATTCCGCAAGTGCATGGTGCTTCATGGCAAACTCTTGATTATGTAAAAGAAAAATTGGAGATCGAAATGAATGCTGCGACGGATAATCCGCTTATTTTTGACGATGGGGAAAAGGTTATTTCAGGGGGGAACTTCCATGGCCAGCCGATAGCATTTGCGATGGACTTCATGAAAATCGCTGTTGCCGAGCTTGCGAATATTTCAGAGCGCCGCATTGAGCGACTCGTCAATCCTCAACTGAATGACTTACCGCCATTCTTAAGTCCGTCACCTGGCTTGCAGTCTGGAGCGATGATCATGCAATATTGTGCAGCTTCACTCGTCTCTGAAAATAAAACACTTGCACATCCTGCAAGCGTGGATTCCATTCCATCTTCAGCGAACCAGGAAGATCATGTAAGCATGGGAACGATTGGATCCCGACACGCACATCAAATCATTCAAAACGTTCGCCGCGTTTTGGCGATTGAGCTCATTTGTGCCCTGCAAGCAGTGGAATACCGTGGAATAGAAAAGATGGCTCCGTTTACAAAAGAGTTTTATACGGAAGCAAGAAAGCTCATTCCAAGCATTACGCAAGACCGTATCTTTTCAAAAGATATTGAAGCAACGGCAAGCTGGTTACATCAAATCGATTGGAATTCATTTATTAATAGGAGTCTACCTACAACATAATATGATGATGCTAAATCACCGAATCTTTAAAAATTCGGTGATTCTTTTAAAAAACGTTAGGCATATAAGCCCTTTGACTTGAGTTTTTAAGCCTAACATAGTTGCGGAAATGCTACTTAGATCCCTAAAATTCCAAAAAAGGTCTTAGCATAAGAAAAAATGACTTTGAAAAAGTGAAAATTACAAAAAGTAACTATTGATGAATGATCCACTTTACTTATTCGTGCTAGATTAAATATGCATTTTTGGAGGGGAACCCAATTTGGAAAATAGGCAATTGCAGCCGTTTGATAAAGATGAGCAAAACCAGCCGTCAAATACTTTACAAAGAAAGCTAAAAGCGCGCCACCTTACGATGATTTCGTTGGGCGGTGCAATTGGAACAGGGCTTTTTCTCGGCAGCGGGCCGGCGATTCACTCTGCAGGACCTGGCGGGGCTTTGGTAGCTTATACCGTTATCGGTATCATGGTTTATTTTATTATGACAAGTCTCGGAGAACTTGCATCATTTATGCCAATCAGCGGAGCCTTCAGTACCTATGCTACGCGTTTCATCGATCCGGCACTAGGGTTTGCACTTGGTTGGAACTATTGGTTCACCTGGGCGATGACGCTTGCGGCGGAACTATCTGCCGCAACGATGGTTATGAAGTTTTGGTTTCCTCACAGCCCGTCATTCTTATGGAGTTCTTTGTTTTTAGTTTTGATATTCTTATTGAATTACGTATCAGTTAAAGGATATGGAGAAGGGGAATATTGGTTTTCGCTCATTAAAGTGGCGACCATCATCATTTTTATCGTTGTCGGAATATTGATGATATTCGGGATCATGAACGGAGAGGCGATTGGTTTTAAAAACTTCACAGTTGGTGATGCTCCGTTTGCCGGTGGCTTTTTGGCAACATTGGGTATTTTCATTGCTGCTGGTTTCTCTTTTCAAGGGACAGAAATAGTCGGTGTGGCAGCCGGTGAAAGTGAAGACCCGGCAAAAAATGTACCTCGTGCAGTTCGTAGCATCTTTTGGAGGATCTTCCTTTTTTACATCCTAGCGATACTTGTTATTGGACTGATCGTTCCTTATACGAATGGCAGCCTGCAGGGACACACGATCATGGTTAGCCCGTTTACGATGGTGTTTGAAAAAGTGGGACTGGCATTTGCTGCTTCCGTCATGAATGCCATCATCTTAACGGCTGTATTATCTGCTGGTAATTCAAGTCTTTACGTGACAAGCCGAATGTTGTACTCAATGGCAAATGAAGGGCTAGCACCGCGGATTTTTGGGAAGCTCAACAAGCGCGGCGTTCCCATTTGGGGACTGATTGTGACCTCACTTGTTGGGATGATTGCATTTTTTGCTTCCGTTTTCGGTGATGGAGTTATCTATATTTGGCTGATGAATGCAGTTGGGGTCACTGGATTTATATTCTGGCTAGGTATAGCGGCGAGCCATTACCGCTTTAGAAAAGCATACATTGCTCAAGGGTATTCACTGGACGATCTTCCCTATCTATCAAAATGGTTTCCTTTCGGACCGATATTTTCCTTTGCCCTTTGTTTTTTCGTTTTAATGGCGCAAAACTATCAAGCCTTTCTTGGAGATACCATTAATTGGGCAAGTGTGGTTGCTACCTATATTGGCATCCCATTTTTTCTGGTAATGTGGCTTGGGTATAAGTTTGTTAAGAAAACAAAAGTAATTCCGCTAGAGGAATGCAAGATTGATTTTGATGAACACAGGAATGCAAAATAAACATAAGACTTCTTTAATAATTTTAACTTTCTTTGTTAAGAATTTAGCAGCCTTGAAATGACAAGGTTCCTTACCGCCAAATAAACAAAATTTGAATGATGCCAGTTGATTGAGCCGAGGTAACTGTTGGAGATGGTTGAATCAATACGGACAATATCAATTTCATTTAAATGATATCCCTTTTTTATCCCCTACAGGTAGATTATTAAGTACATTTAATAATCTACCTGTAGGGGAATTTTTTTTATTGGCGAAAAGGGACAAACATATTAAACGTGAAGTGGTTCGATTAAATTTGGGGGAGGTTCATTGAGTTTATGCTTTTTTAAGTAGGCAAGAGATTTCCATATAGCCTAATTAACGGTTTTGTAAAACAGAGATAAGCCCTGCCAAAAGGGTTTGGGGGGGTATTTGGCATGGCCATGAATAATGTAACAAAAAGATAAGAAATAATTCAGGTGTAATTGGGGAGGAAAGACATGGGCACTATAATTTACATTACAAAATGTTGAGTCTAACAATCTATATCAAATGTTCTATGAACATGTTGGGAAATAATTGTTCATCTTCTTATTAAAAGCTCTTTTCGTAAAGATTGTGTTTTAAAACCGAAACTATTTAAGGTTGATTGGAGCGGAAGTGCGAGACTCCTGCGGGAGCAGCGGGACAGGTGAGACCCCACAGGCGTTTACGCCGAGGAGGCTCACCGCCCGCACCAAGGAAAGCGAGCATCTGGAGGGGAAATCAACCACAACTCACTACCTGGTAAATAGCAACAAAGTATGTGAAAACAGCCTATTTAAATGTCCTTTCTTCCATAAACTCACCGATTTTTCGGAACTTATCAAAACGTTGTTGGCGTAGATTGCCTTTATCTAATTGACCAAGTTCTTGCAATGCTTTTCGTAAGGTTTCTTTGATAAAGTGCGATTGAAGTGGGATGTCAATATGTGCTCCTCCTACAGGCTCTTTGATGATCTCATCAATCACCCCTAGTTCCATCAAGTCCTTAGCCGTAATTTTCAATGCCTCAGCTGCTCGTTTTGCTTGTGTGGCATCCTTCCATAACAATGCTGCTGCTCCTTCAGGTGAAATAACCGAATAAAATGTGTTTTCTAGCATGTAGATTCGATTGCCTATTCCTAGAGCCAATGCACCACCACTCCCACCTTCACCAACTACAAAACAGATGATGGGCACTCCAAAACTTGCCATTTCACGAAGATTGAGGGCGATAGCTTGTGATTGTCCGCGTTCTTCGGCTTCACGACCTGGGAAGGCCCCTGCCGTATTGATAAATGTTACGATGGGGCGATTGAACTTATTGGCTTGTTGCATAATTCTTAGGGCTTTTCTGTAGCCTTCAGGTTGTGACATGCCAAAACGACGATAGATATTGTCTTTAGTATTTTTACCTTTTTGATTTCCTAAAACAGTTATAGGCATTCCTTCGAAGGTAGCTATTCCTGAAACCAATGCAGGATCTTCCCCATAAAGTCTGTCACCATGAAGTTCAATAAAGTCTTCAAAAATATGGTGGATAAAATCTAAAGTAGTAGGGCGTTGTTGAATTCTGGATAGTTGAATTTTATCCCAAACTTCCATATTCTCATTAAGGTGAATTTTGATTTCATTGACTCTTTGCTCAAGATTATTTATTACTTCGTTAAGGTCAAGATTATGCTTTGCAGACACCTCTTTCAATTCAGCAATTTGATTTTCCAGTTGTTTTAAAACTTGCAAATTCATCGTTTAAAACACTCCCTGAAATCGAGATGATGGATTTTTAAAATGGTTGTTAATGTTTGTTTTAATTCACTCCTATTTACAACCATATCCAGTTGCCCATGTTCTAATAAAAATTCAGAGGTTTGGAAATTTTCTGGAAGTTCTTCTCTTATCGTCTGTTCAATTATGCGTCTTCCTGCAAAGCCAATTAAAGCTTGCGGTTCGGCAATATTGATATCACCTAACGAAGCGAAGCTAGCAGAAACTCCACCCGTTGTAGGATTCGTTAAAACGGATACGAAAAGGATTTTTTCGTAGTTTAGTTGTTCTAAAGCGACACTCGTTTTTGCCATCTGCATGAGACTAAGAATTCCTTCTTGCATGCGAGCTCCGCCGCTTGCCGAAAACAATATAAATGGTTTTCGTGTTTTTAATGATTCCTCAATGGCTCTTGTTATTTTTTCACCGACTGCTGAGCCCATACTTCCCATACGGAAACGAGAATCCATGACACCAATCACAACCGGATAACCACCAATGGAAGCTTCCCCGGTAATAACCGCATCATTTAATGCAGTCTTATTTTTATCAGAAATTAATTTATCTTTATATTCAGGGAACTTCAGCGGGTCAACGGAAATTAAACTTTTATTGAATTCCGAAAATGAACCACTATCTGTAACCATTGAAATGCGGTCATAAGCTGTAACCGGGTAGTGATATTGGCATTTCGGACATACATTCAATTCTACTTTCATAAGAGATTCATCATAAGTTTTCCCGCATGATTTACAAGTAAAAGGGATTGGATTAAGGCTTTTGTCTATTTCATTTGATTCTATTTTTTCTCTCTTTAATGGGTAAATCTCCATCAATCCTCCTTTGGTAAGACAGCTTTATTACAAGTTACGCTCACCGTTGTGTTTTTTAGCTTTTCATTAAAAAGTTTTATACAATCAGCAATCACCCTAGAGTGGGACTTCATTATAAAAAATTATCTATTCCTGTATGAATGCATGTTTACTTGGAAAATCAAAAACTTACGATTTTTTTTCGACGGGAAATACATAGGCTTGTATACAAACCGAGTATACAAACATTAAAAACTACTTATCTTCTATATAGTGAATATTGATCCAGTTCTTAGAAAGAACGATTTACCAAATAGCAAAGCGTCATTTAATCCCATTAATTGGTGTAAGCTCATAATATGCAAATACTAATATAATTGAATGGGTCATTCTTCCATGAATAATATTTTATTGGTTATCAGATTGTTAAAAAGATAAAGATTAATAGTTTTTTTCTTAATTTAAAGGGGCAGATTAGAAACACATAATATTCAAGAGGGCAATCTTAGAATGTAAATGAAACTTTAAGAGCTATATATTCGTATAAATTGATAGGGTTTCAAGCGAAAGTGAAATGATCATAACAGACTAATGGAAATTAAAGGAGAAATGAACCGAATGTTTAAGAAGTTTATGGCTAAGTTAGGGAAAGGTGCAGCAACTGTTGATTTACGCTACGAAAACCGTTCTTATTATGCTGGTGAGACACTAAAAGGGGAAGTAATTTTACATGGCGGAGAAGTGGAACAACAAATTAACCAGTTAGCAGTTGGCTTCATGATTAAAGTGAGGACAAAACGTGGGGAAACTGTCACGAAAAAAGTGTCATCTGTACCTTTAAGCGGTCCGTTTACAATTAAGGAAAAGGAAGAGAAACATTTTGATTTCACTTACAAAATCCCGCAAGATCTTCCTTTAACAAGAGGTTCGATTTCTTACTTTTTCGATACTCACCTAGATATTCAAGGTGGATTGGATCACATTGATGTAGATGCATTGGTCCTTAAGGCTCCAAAGGAACTAGAAGCCATTTTCAACTCACTTAGTAAGCTCGGTTTTCGAGAACAACCTACTTCAGGAAAAGTGGATGCCTATGGACAGGAATTTTCATTCTTTCCAACAGCGCAATTTGCCGGCCAGATCAATGAATTGGAGATAAGGGTTTCTTCGAAAGAAGATGTAGAGCAGGTGTTTATGGAAATCGATTGTCGAAATGGGATTCGAGAAATTGAAGCCAAACGGGAATTTGTTATTGATCATAGACTGTTAGAGGAACATCAAGAGCTTACCCATTTTTTACAGCAACAAATTGCAGAGGTAGTGGAACAGCCTCAATTGTTCACGCGTCCATTTTCTTATCATGATCAATTTTCACCTACAGGAAATAAATTCAGTGGTGTTGGGGGAATGGTTGGAGGATTAGCCGCAGGAGTATTGGGTGGCATGCTGCTTAGCGAAATGATAGATGGTTTAAATATGGATGGGGTGCTAGAAGGGGCTACTGATGCCCTTGGAATAGAAGAAGATATGTTTGATGTGGAAGAACAGTTTGAAGATTTTGGTGGCTTTTTCGGTGATGGGGATGAGTAACTTAGATACCAAACATTAATCATTTTTAATTGTTGTAGTAAAATTCCAGGAGGGAAAACAACTTGTTGTTGAGAAGATATCTGTCACAATTAGGAATAGGAAAAGCTGTAATCGATCTTAAATTGCCTAAGGTAAAGTATGGGTTGGGAGAACGGATAACAGGTGAATTCTCCATAATAGGAGGAATCTGTGAGCAAAAAATAAAACGGTTGGAGTGTGACTTAGTGCAATTAGACAAGGTGAATAATGTGCAACGGATTTTTGATACCACAACCATACTGACAACAAAATTTATAGAGGAGGAGCAGGAAATCCTTATTCCATTTTCATTCCAGTTGCCGATTTCCGCTGCCTTGTCATCAGAGCACATATCCTACCGATTTAACACGAGGTTGTTTTTTGATAAAGGAGTAATAAGCGAGGATCAGGACATCATTCAAATAGTAGACCAAATTAGTCAAGAAAATTGAAGTTGACAATAATATATAAATTTAGTTTGGATTATGATTTTCATGTTTTCCAAGTTTACGAAGGAGGATATTAATAGTCATCATTAAACTAAGTGCTTGGGTATAAAGACAGCAACTTCACCAGGGGTGAAGTTGCAAAAAAAGAATGTACTCATAATTGTTTGATTAGCTGCATAATCTCCAAGTTAACAGGAAATCTCTATTTTATATTTCTTAACAAACCCTAAAGTACTTTCAAATACTTGCTGTATCTTATGTTCTGGACAATGGATGCACACCTGCAAATCTCGGGATGAGTCATTTCATAATAATTCATAATGACATCCCGTTCCTCTTTTTGAGAACCCCAGCTTCATACACAGCTCACGCACTTTTCTTTTGCCGAAGGTAGCTTCGCGAGCACTACGGAAAGCTGTCTCATGGCCGATATGAAGACTGGTTGCCGTGATGATACCGATGGAGTTTCCCACATTTTCTCACAGGATCTCTTCATTTACAGCAATAGCTTCAATAAAGTATTTACTCAATATATAGATAGAGCTGTACATAATGCTGGGAAGCGGGTTGAAGACAAGAACAGGCTCCATGACATACAACTCAAGTTGTATGTCATTACCGATTACCTGAAAAATTCACTTTGTTGATAACCTCCGCCATGACAGTGATGACTTTTCCCAGGCATAAAAGTCACTCCCTCATTCAAACGTTCCTTTTATAAGCGGAACCATCTTTTCTACCATCACTTGTCCTCTTGCAATAACAGTATCAATTGTCAATGTATCCTTTTGCAACAATACAATATCAGCATCCTTACCGGTTTGGATGCTGCCCTTGCTCGAAAGCTTTAGTACTTGTGCGGGATTGGTGGTGATGACCTTCAGTGCCGTTTCCAGCGGGATGCCTTCTTTTAAAACAGAATCACGGACTTCGTGATATAGCGAGGATACTTTTCCAACTTGTAGGCCTGCATACTCCCCATGGCTGTTAAAGAAGGGAAGGCTTGCTTGTCCGTCTGAAGAGAAGGTTATGTGCCCTACTGGAACCCCTTCTTCAAGCATCAGGCGCAAGCCTTTGCTGCACTTCACTTCGCCTTCTTCCAAAAACAAAGGAATGGTACTTGTGGTAAAGTCTACGTATCCGCCTCTCTTCGCGTAATCAATTCCCGCCCTGAATAATTCCCCATTTCGATTGATATGTGTCGGATGGAGCTGCCTAATCGGAATGTTGGTTTTATCTACAATTTCATGCAGCAAGGAAAGCTTTCCATCTCCGTCCCCTACATGAACTTCTAATATCCCAGCTTTTCCTGACAGGATACCGCCATTGCGTGCCGCTGAGGCGACTTTAGTTAATTCCTCAAATGTGGGTTCTGATGATCTATGGTCGGATATTGCAATCTCTCCAACACCGATAATTTTATCGATTAAAATAATATCGTCCTCGATTTTTCCCGTCAATGTTTTTACTGGTACTTGATAGGAGCCAGTATGAATGAAGCAGGAAATACCCTCTTCTTCAAGCGCCCGCGCCTTGGCAAGAAGACTTTCCATTCTACGCGTAGTTCCGTCCGTACCAAGTAAGCCGACCAGCGTTGTAATACCTGAAGTTGTAATATCAGTGAGCATCAGCTCGGGGGTGCGGGTTTTGAATCCTCCCTCGCCGCCTCCACCAATAATATGAACATGTGAATCTATAAAACCCGGAACAACGAAAAGATTAGCCGCATCAATGATTTGAATAGGGGCAAAGTTGTCAGGAATCTCGATTCTGACATCTATAAATGCGATTTTATCGTTTGTAATCAATATGTCTTTCCGTCCTAAGTAATTGGGTGAGTATATCTCGCCATTTTTAATTAAAGTAAGCAATTCGTTTCTCCTCCTGTAAATACTGCTATCAGAATGGACCATACCCGATGAAGTGGGCTATGATAACAGCTACTAATCCGATAAGATATTGAATGAGCACCAGCGGCAAAATCCACTTCGCCCACTTTGTCCAAGAAATGCCTGCGATTGCTAAGCCCGCCATTAAGGTGGTAGCGGTCGGGAAAATCATATTCCCGATTCCGTCCGCGAAAGAGAAAGACAACACTGCAGTTTGGCGTGTAATATCCAATAAGTCTGCGAGTGGCACCATAATTGGCATTGTCAGCATCGCATGACCGGTGCCGGACGCTAGAATAAAATGGATAAGAGTTTGGAAGCTGTACATGCCAGCAACGCTTAACAAGGCAGGGATATGCTGGATAGATTCAGCTACTTGATGTAGCATAGGGTCGACGATATGGCCCTCATTCAATACAACAAGAATGGCGCGTGATACGCCGATTATCAAAGCGCCGCCGAGCAAGGCTGCAGATCCATTAGTAAAGGAGTTGACAATGTGATCTGCAGAAAGTTTTCCGATGATTCCAATTACGATTGTCAAAACAATGAATAAGGCAGCAATTTCTGTCATGTACCATTGGAACTTGATGACTCCAAACGCCAAGACGATATAATTAATTAAAAAGGCTACTAAGATGAACTTGTGTCTCGCTGTTAATTTCGCACCTGATTGCAGCAAGTTTTTCGCTTCTTCTTTTGTATACTTCCCGTAGATTCCTATAGAAGGATTTTTCTTTACCTTCATTGCGTAACGATAGATATAAAGAACGGAAACCAGATAGACAATAACAAATAAAATAAGGCGGAACCCCATTCCTGAGAACATCGGCAATTCTGCGATTCCTTGGGCAAGTCCTACTGTGAATGGATTCATGACGGCTGTCGTAAACCCTGACATTACCCCTACTATAACAATGGCGGTTCCTGTAATTGTATCGAATCCCAGAGCCAACGCCAGGGGAATGATAAGAGGAAGATATGCCAGTGTTTCTTCTGCCATCCCCATTAAGGAGCCGCCTACTGCGAAAAACAGCATCACGACAGGAATCAACAGCTTTTCACGCTTCGCCAACTTCCGAGCCATTGTCCCGATAAGTACGTCAACCGTACCTGTTGCTCTTAAAACACCGAAAAACCCTCCGATAATCAATAAAAAAAAGATAATATTTCCGGCTTCTACCATTCCTGTGTGAATAGCTTTTATCATATCGAACAATCCGACTGGTGCAGATTCTATCCATTTAAAAGAATTGGCGTCTACAGTTGTCCGTCCATCCGCTTCAATTCGTGCATATTCCCCGGCCGGCAAAATGTAAGTGAATAGCGTTGCAATTGCGAGAATGCAGAGCAGCAGTACAAAAACATTGATTTTTCTCTCTTTTTTCCCTGATGTTCCAAGCGAAACAACCTTCTCTTCAATTTGGCTCATAAGTGTCTCTCCTTTGTATTTAAAATAAAAGCATGGAACTAAAACGCTTACAAAATCATGCCGGCCCCATAGACTATCATCTGTTTTACTCGTATTCTGCTGTTTCCCTCCTTTTCAAATCCATAGGCACATCAATGCTTTATATATGCAAAATCTGTGCCAATATTTCTAGATTGATTATTAGGAAAACTTTAGAATTAGATTAGAGTTTAAGGTCATTATTGGTTCTTTTTGGTGATATAATAGAACCAATTTAAAGACAGGTAGGTGCTTTTATGTCAAAATCCTCACTTACGCTTATAGCGGGAAGTGCAAAAACAAAGCAAGCCTTGCAGGAACAGCTGGAACAATTGCTTGGAGACTATGTTCATGTTAAAAGCTATGCTGCCGATGAGGGATTACCGGATTCTCTGGAAGATACAATAATCTTGTATTCATCAGATGCTGCTTACGATAAAACAAACGACATATATAGCATAAATGCTGAGAAAATAATTGTAGGAAAGAGAACGGTTCATCATGAATACATTGATAAACTATTAAGAATACCTGATGGCTCAACAGTTCTGGTGGTGAATGATGTTGATGAGGCAACAATAAGTCTTATTGAATCCTTATATCAGCTTGGTGTCGATCATGTTCAATTCATCCCTTTTCGGAAGGGGAGTTTGTTTTATGAGGATGTTCATATTGCAGTTACACCAGGAGAAACAAATCTTTGTCCCTCATACATAAAAGAAGTAATCGATATAGGTGTGCGACTTTTTGACATGACAACAATTTTAGAAGTTGTAGAACGCTGCGGTTTGAACAAGGATATATCCTCGAGGATTTCAGAAAGGTACATTAGGAATATCATTGAATTACAACGTAGGCTGTTATATGCAGAGCGGGATGCCAAGCGGATGAGCGAGCACATCCAAAATGTACTGGGAACTGTCGATGATGGAATATTGGTCGTTAACGAGGAAGGGCGGATTACAGTATTCAATAATAGGCTTGCGGCATTGTTTCATGTTGATCCACAAGATGCAGTTAAAAAGTATATGAAGGAAGTAATGCATAGCCGGGATATTACCGATTTCATCATGAACGGTAAGGATGAAAGCAAGTTCTTCGATATAGATGGCGTGGATGTCGTCATTTTTCGATTACAAATGGAGAAAGAAAATACAATTGTCGCAACCTTCAAGAGTGTACATCAAGCCGTTGAAATTGAAAAGACGGCACAAAGGGAAATGCGAAATAAGGGGTTTTATACGAAATACAGCTTTCATGATATTATCGGCGAGCATGAAGTAATGAAAGAACGTAAGCAGATCGCCAAGAAGCTTGCCTTGTCGGGGCATCCGATTTTGATTCAGGGTGAGACAGGAACAGGAAAGGAACTGTTTGCGCATGCTATTCATGAGCATTCAATGCGAAAAAACGGGCCGTTTCTCGCTGTGAACTGCAGCGCATTAACAGAAACTTTGCTTGAAAGTGAATTGTTCGGCTATGAAGAAGGGACATTTACAGGAGCGCAAAGGGGAGGCAGGAAAGGTTTGTTTGAATTGGCGGATAACGGGACTATCTTCTTGGATGAAATTGGCGACATAAGTCTCACAGTTCAATCACATCTGCTGCGAGTTCTGCAGGAGGGGGAAATTCGAAGGATTGGCGGCAGAAGAATCATACCCATTAATGTTCGGTTGATTACAGCAACGAATAAAGATCTCCAAGGAAAGATGCGGGACGGTTCGTTCAGAACAGACTTATTTTACCGGCTGAATGTACTTAATCTCCGCATTCCGCCACTCAATGAGAGAAGAGCGGATATTCCACTTTTGATTAAGCATCTCATCATAAAGAGTGGGAAGTGGGTAAAGGTAGAGCAAGACGTACTGGAATATTTCATGCAATATGAGTGGCCCGGCAATATAAGAGAGCTGAAAAGTACTATTGATTACATGCTGACGGTCTGTGAGGGAAATGTATTGATGAAAAGAGACCTTCCGTTCATGCAAGGACAAGCGGGAGAAAGTGTGATTTCGAAATACTCCGCGTGTGAAAGTATGCTGGAAATGCAGGAGCGCACTTTTATTTTGGAAGTAATCAAGCAATGTAACGATAAAGGAAAAGCGGCGAGCAGAGAGCTTATATCAAGTCAAAGCATAGATTCGGACATTGTCTTGTCCACGCAGCAGATCCGCCGCCGCTTGGATATTTTAGCGGGCGAAGGATTTGTTATCAAAGGCAGAGGACGGGCCGGCACAAAGATAACTGCGGCTGGAATAGAGTATTTATATTTTCTAAAGTCAAATCGCTGAGGGTAGCTGAAATAAGTAATTAAATTCTCAACAAAAAAACCGATTGGTAAATCAATTGGTTTTTTTACATATCTGCATGTGAAAAAAATTATAGAAAGAATCTATACAGTATATAGAAATTATGAATTGATAAGTGAAGATGAGGATTTTGTTTAACAAGAAATCTAGTGATGTTCGGGATATTGATTTTGGGGTATATGGTTGTTATCTGCCCGACAACGTCATAAAAAGTATTTTAAAATAACAAAAAAACGATTGAATATAAAATCTTGATAATGAACAGCAAGGCAATAGAAGTGTAGCGATTGTTCACGCTGGGTGTAGTTATAAATGCACGGTCTGTATTTTTTATTATTTAATATCCTTTGCAGCAATGGAAAACTTGTACAGCCGATGAAGCTATGAATGGATTAATTGAAAGAAGGCAATCCACTAACTAAAGTAGCTATATTTTTTGTATTGGTTTTATCCGTGAAGAGTATTCAATTGTGAGTTAATTTCACATTTGAAAAAAATGATAAATCGTGTGTCCGAAAATTTGTTTTCGATGTCCGATTTTTTTGCTTTAACCGTTGATATATCAATGTTTATAGAAGAATGGTGTCACTTTCATATGATGCACACTCTTAGCATAAATACTCAACAATTCCGCCGCACATCATTTGAATTTATATTCATTGTTTGTTAAGGTAATAAAGTACTTTAGGGAGAACGGTTTATTCCGTGTGATGGAACTGACCAAAAAACTCTAAAATAAAAACCAATATATTTCAGTTGATATATGCTGTGCCTGTTAGTTTCCTCAGTTGTATTGCACCTCTTTTCCCTACTTGAAATGCTCAAATTAGACACATTGGGAATCCCATAATCATTTTCAATGCGTATGGTGTCATACTGCAAGTATCATTCCACCTGGTTAAGGAAAATGAAGTACTTAAGAGGGTAATCTTTAGTCCAACGACTGGACAGAAAACTCTAAGTGGAAATCGTTTATATTAAAGTTGGTATATGCTGTGCCTGCTTGTTTCCTCAATTGTGATTGCACCTCCTTTTCCTACTTGAAATGCTCAATTAATCACACATATAAAATCCAAGTAAAGAATGCCTTCTTGGGAACAATAAAAATAGTAATTTCTTTGTTCATTAGGTCCTGTGCAAGAAGGTGCCACTCACATATGTGTCAATTCCGCTTTTTTTACCTCAATATGGTATAGAACAGAAGAAAAAAGTGTATGGGTAGAATCGTTTTTAAAATTTCGATTATTTCAAGGTACTTGTGTATTAATAATCATCACTCGCATAAAACGGGGAAATTCAGCAAAACTGAATCATATGGGCAACTATTAGAATGAGGTGACTTGATGAAGCCGTATGTAGAAGTCAGAAATGTTTCGAAAATTTTTGGCAAATCTCCAAAAGCAGCAACAGATTTATTGAGGCAAGGCAAAACAAAAAAAGAAATCTTGAAAGAAACGGGACAAACGGTCGGAGTTAATAATGTGAATTTCGAGATTTATCCTGGCGAAATTTTTGTCATCATGGGTCTATCCGGAAGTGGGAAATCCACTTTAATCCGCATGTTCAATCGTTTGATCGATCCTACATTGGGAGAAATCTTAATTGGGGGAGAAGATATCGTAAAGATGAACGCGGCACGCCTAAGGGAAGTCAGGCAAAAGAAAATAAGCATGGTTTTTCAGAACTTTGCTTTATTTCCGCATAAAACGATATTGGAAAACGCTGAATTTGGGCTCGAAATTCAAAAAGTGGATCCAACAAAACGTCATGAAAAAGCGATGAAGGCTCTAGAGGCCGTTGGATTGAAAGGCTACGAAAATCAGCTGCCGTCACAGCTTAGCGGTGGTATGCAGCAAAGGGTTGGGTTAGCTCGGGCACTTGCTAGTGATACGGACATATTATTGATGGATGAAGCCTTCAGTGCTCTTGATCCATTAATACGTAAGGATATGCAGGATGAGTTGATTGAAATTCAAGATCAGTACAAAAAAACGATCATTTTCATTACCCATGATCTTGATGAAGCATTAAGAATAGGGGATAGAATTGCTCTTATGAAAGATGGAAGTGTGATTCAATTGGGAACTCCTGAACAAATCATGATGAATCCAGCTAATGAATTTGTCGAGAAGTTTGTTGAAGATGTTGATCTATCAAAAGTACTGACAGCTTCTCATGTAATGATACGCCCAGAGAAGATCGCAGTTGACAGAGGTCCGAGGGTTGCATTGGAAATCATGCGTAAACAAGGGTATTCCAGCATTTTTGTTGTGGATAGAAAGCAGAAATTATTGGGGGCAGTGACTGCAGAACAGGCTCGTCAGGCTATGAGCAATAACCAATCGATTTCTGAAGTGATGTCAACCGATATCCCAACTGTAAAAGAGGATGAATTACTTGGTAACCTCATGGATGTGATGGCAACTTCAAGCTTGCCAATCTCAGTGATTGATGAACAGAAAAGAATTAAAGGAATTCTGCTTCGTGGTGCCGTGATTGGTGCTTTAGCAGGAAATAAAGATTCCTTGAATGAAATGGAGAGTGAATAATTCAATGAATATGACAAAAATACCACTAGGAGCTTGGGTCGATTCTTTAGTGGATTGGATAACTATTGTATTTGCTGGATTATTTACACTTATTACGAATGTGATTGAGGGTCTACTGAATATCCTGGTCGATGTAATGAGTGCTGGACCTTCCATCGTGTTAATTATAGTCCTAACCCTTCTGGTTACCTATACAAGCAGATGGCCATTGGGAATATTTACTTTCATTAGCTTACTTTTGATTGATAATCTTGGTTATTGGGAATCAAGCATCCAAACACTTGCTATCGTAATATTGTCAGGATTCCTAACGATACTGATCGGGATACCGATCGGAATATGGTGTGCCCAAAATAAAACGGTGCGTAAGATCGTAACCCCAATTTTGGATTTCATGCAAACGATGCCTGCGTTCGTTTATTTGATTCCTTCAATATTATTCTTTGGAATAGGGGTAGTGCCGGGGATCATTGCGTCATTCATTTTCGCAATCGCACCGACAATCCGTATGACCAATCTTGGGATTCAGGAAGTGCCTAATGATTTAATTGAGGCATCGGATGCATTTGGTTCAACAAGCAGCCAAAAGTTATTCAAGGTACAAATACCATTGGCTACTCCAACGATTATGGCAGGAGTTAACCAAAGCATCATGCTTGCATTATCCATGGTTGTTACAGCTTCATTGGTTGGAGCACCCGGGCTTGGGGCAGATGTCTACCGGGCTGTCAGCCAAATTAATGTAGGACAAGGATTTGAAGCAGGATTATCCATCGTAATCATTGCAATCATTCTAGATCGTATCACGCAAAACCTTCGTAAGCCCGCTTACGAGCATATCATTAGCAGGAAAATCATTTTTACAATATTAGCTTTACTTGTTGTAGGGACTGCACTGTTCGGTACTTTTACAAAAGAAAAAGCTGTGAACGGGGATAAAAACAGTTTTGCTGCCAAAACCAATTATGAAATCATCGGAATTGAACCTGGAGCAGGATTGATGAAGTTGACTAAAACGGCTATAGGTGATTATAAGTTGGATGATTGGAAGTTGGTTGAAGGATCTTCGGCGGCAATGGTTGCTGAATTGAAAAAAGCAATTGATAAAAAAGAACCGATCATCGTTACTGGATGGTCACCGCATTGGATGTTCTCGAAATATGACTTGAAATATCTCAAAGATCCGAAAAAATCCTTTGGCGGGGCTGAAAATATTAATTCGATTGCCAGAAAAGGCCTCGAACAGGATGCGCCCGGCGCTTATAAAATTATTGATCAATTCTTCTGGAAAACTGAAGATATGGAAGATGTAATGGTCAAAGTCACTGAAGGGATGTCTCCTTCAGAAGCGGCAGAAAAATGGATAAGCGAAAATCCGGACAAAGTGTCCAAGTGGACTAAAGGTGCTAAATCAGGAAATGGTGAAAAAATCAAACTGGTTTATGTTGCCTGGGACACTGAAATTGCCAGTACAAATGTAATTGGCAAGGTTCTGGAACAGAATGGTTATGACGTAACATTAAGTCAAGTTGAAGTGGGACCAATGTTTGCCGGCGTTGCAAACGGAAGTGCGGACGCAATGGTGGCTGCATGGCTTCCTGGTACACATCTTGAATACTATAATAAGTATAAAGATGATATGGTTGACCTTGGACCAAACTTAAAAGGAACAAAGAATGGACTGGTTGTACCGGATTACGTCGATATTGATTCAATTGAAGATTTAAAATAAGAAAAACGAGGGGATTTCAGAAATGAAATTCCCTCGTTTTTTCAGTTAAACGAAAGATCAATGTATGGAAACGAATTTACTCTTCAATTCTTCTTCCGTTACTTCGATCTTTCCTTTCAAATCTTCAGCTAGTAATACATAACTTTTCACACCTATGAATTCTGAATGTGATATTAAAAAAAAATTTGTCCCCTTTTTATACGTAGAAGGATCATCTTCGATTAACCTAAACATTTTCATCCTTTATCCACCTTCGTCAACCGCATGTAATATAACTACCTTTAGAGAACACTCTCTAGTTTGGGTAATAGCATTGAACAAGTTAAAAGGAATAAGGGCCCTACTTCTTCATTTCCCTTTTTATATCATTGATATTTATAAGTGGTCAACTATTTTAACACCGGCAGGCTTTTTTATTGTTTGGAAATTTTGAGTATTCTTAAATTTCTGTGGAACTGCCTATAATTGAATGTTAAAATTCAGTTGGAAAATAGTGATCCCTGATACATAAGAAAAGATATGAAACGTGTAGAAAGCTATTTATTTCTCTATTGAGAAAGGACATTAATATTTAGTGGCACAAAAATGTAATTCTGGAAGGTGTGGAAATATTGAAACCAATCATATTTGATGTTGATACTGGGATTGATGATGCCATGGCGATGGCATATGCATTAAATTCACCAGAATTGGAAGTGCTGGGGTTTACCACTTGCTTTGGTAACGTACCCGTTGTTGAATCGACCCGTAATACACTGGCCGTTTTGGAAAAATTAAATAGGCGCATTCCGGTTTTTGAAGGAGCCGGTCAAACATTGGTACGCGGAAAGAAGAAGAAATATCCCAAGCATATCCATGGGGAAGACGGGTTAGGAAATACCCTTCAGTTTGAACCAACTATTAAAGCATCAAAAGGGAATGCATCAGATTACATTATCGATCAAGTGAAAAGCCGGCCGCATGAAATTACGGTTATTGCAGTAGGACCACTGACTAACATCGCAATGGCGATTAAAAAAGCCCCTAAAATCATGTCCTTAGTAAAAGAGGTGGTTATTATGGGCGGTGCTGTAAACGTACAAGGAAATGTAACGCCCTATGCTGAAGCGAACATAGTATCCGATCCCGAAGCGGCTGATCATGTATTTTCATCCGGACTGCAAATCACCCTAGTGGGACTTGATGTGACACTGCAAACATATCTTTTGAAATCGAAGCTTGATGAATGGCGGGCAACTGGTAAGGAGAGCGCCCGATTTTTAGCGGAAATGACCGATTATTATATGAAAGCTTATGAAATCTCCCATCCAGGTTTGGGCGGTTGCGCCCTTCATGATCCACTTGCAGTCGGGGTTGCGATTGATTCAAGTATTGTAAGTACAGAAATGATGAACGTCAAGGTTGTAACTGAAGGCGAAGAAACGGGCAGGACAATAGGCCAACAGGTTAGCGGTCCTAAAATCCGCGTCTGTACGAAAGTGGAAGCGGATCGGTTCGTGAAACACTTTTTGGAACGGGTTATATGAGGACTTTATCATGTTTTATAAGGATCTCCATTAACTAAGTCACACAGCTGAAATCCATGTATTAAAAATAGTTTATTTTGCTTTGGAAAAAGGATCTTCGTATATTTGGATATCCTTTCGATTGGTTTTTCAAATATTAATCAATCGTTTGATTAATTTCATAGAGATTTGATGGAATCCCTATATTTTAGTAATGGTCCAAAAAAATGGGCATAAGGAACTTCTTTTTACCATGAAAAGGTAAAAAAAATAAAATTCATTCAAAGAAATGTTTAATGATTCGGAAAAACAGGTACATAGACTTTCGTAATCCCATATTTAGGTTTTTTCCATAATCATAATTTACCATTTTTCGACTTTATTTTTATTTATATGGCAGAAAATGTATGGTTCTATTAARATGTACTATATAAGATTAAAGGAGGAGTTTTTCTATGTCACAAATTCGCGTAACACCTTCGGAACTGAAAGATGTAGCTAGGCAATATGATAATGAGAGCCAACAGGTAACGGATATCATTGGTCGTTTAGATAAAATGAGAGATCATTTAACAGGTATTTGGGAAGGTTCTTCGAGTGAGGCTTTCATCGGACAATATGAAGAATTGAAGCCTTCATTCATGGATATGGCACGCTTGTTGAATGAAGTTTCTCAACAATTGAATAAATCAGCTCAAATCCTTGAAGATACAGATAATCAGATTGCCAGTCAAATTCGCGGATAATCATTAGGTCAAAGAGATAAAGAATTTTCTAGGAAAAAGCGCCGCGACTCTTAATGAAAATCGTGGTGCTTTTTTGCTTTTAAAAGAGGTGGCTTCCATATATATTCAACTTACGATCGATTTAAACAGGTATACAGGGGAAGTATTTGACTTGCAAGTCTCGAATTACCGCTCCATCAAGAAGGTTGTGGAATTTGTATGGCAGGTAAAGGATATTGCCACTGCACCTAAAGATGGATATTGGGTGCGGGTCAAGAATAAAGAGTTTGTATGTTCAGGTTATGATACCCTGCTTGATAGCGGAATTACGTCGGGGGACCGCCTTGAGATCCTCTAATGGATTAAGTGTGGGCTCGTTATAGGAATAAAGTCTAAAGCCCTTTTAGCAGGGGTAAAGGAGTACATAGAATGGATGAGAAACCATATCTGGAGAAAAAAACAGAAGCTGCAATGGTGAAGGATGATAATGGGTATCTGTTCGTTTTCCAACGGGCAAAACTATCGATGCAAGACCCACTGGAATTACAGCTTATTCATGAAGCGGATGATGCTCTCCAGAAACATATAGAAGTGACAGAGGACGAGGTGCAGATCAGAGTAAATCCACCAGCCTCTTTTTTTGTTTTTTCCAAAGCTAAAGATAGAAACCTGTTAGGTCGATGGGTATCGTCTTATCAAATCGTGAAGAAAATCAGAAATCATGAATTGACTCGGCTGCAACTAGTCGTCTGTCCAGAAAATATCGTTTTTGATCCAAGCTTTACACCATATTTCCTACATTATGGTGTAAAAGACAGTTTGCCTCCATATGAGCATAATCATGATGAGCTATTTCAAGAAACGAAGGCAACGATTTCGGCATTCGTGGATGGTCAGTATACCTTCGAAGAGTATCTGCTTTATTATAAAACATTAAAACTATCGAACGAATCAAAAAGTATATTAGCAGCGGGGACTTGGGATGAACTATACACGGTCGTTCAAAAACGAATAGATGCTTTAGAGAAGGAAGAAAAGGCATTTGTGCATATCCCTGAGAAAAAATGGAGAATGGGCCGCTATACACTTTTGGGTACGATGATCGTTCTAGTGCCACTGATGTTCTTTACGATTTACACACTATTCTTCTCCCAACCTAGGCAGGATGCATATGTAGAAAGCGGTGAAAGCTTCTTAAAACAAAATTATAGTGAAGTCATTGACCGTTTGGAAAACTACGACCCAAAAAATATGCCGTATGTCGTTCAATATGAACTGGCGAAGTCCTATGTCACTTACGAACCATTGGAGGGAGTCGCTAAGAAAAATGTGGAAAATGCAATCACTTTGCAAACCGATAGCCAGTATCTCCTATATTGGATATATATAGGCAGGGGCATGAACGAGAACGCGATCGATTTGGCGAGAATCATGGAGGATCGCGAATTGATTATGTATGGTTTGGTAAATCAGAAAGAACAGATTAAGTTAGACGATAAACTTTCCGGGGAAGAGAAGGAAACGCAAATTAAAGAAGTCGATACTGAGTTGTCCCAATATAGAAAGGAAAAAGAGGAATTGGATAAGCAAATGGAGGAGAACGGGGAACAGCAAGAACAAAACCAGCCTGCAAAAAATTCCAATGCGGAAGATAAAGGTGAAGCGGAAGCAAAGCCTGCTGTAAAAGAAGAAGGTAAGGATTCCTCGAAAAAATCAATTGAAGAAAAAGAGAAAAGCAAAGAGTGAGCATTGGGCCTTTTGCGGAGGTGAGATTTAATGAGTTTATTATGGATTTATTCTAAGGGGACCTACCAGTCCTATACGATCAAGGATAATCATAACGGTCCATTTACGATAGGGCCATCAAAACAGGATACGATCACCGTCTATTCCCTTCCCTTTGAACATGGATCCATCAAGCTGAGAAAGCATGATGGGCTTAATGAATATGAGGTGTTTAGGGAGGGAAAGAAGCTTGGCGATGTAAAACCATTCCAAAGCTTCACCTTTCATGAAGGAGAAGAAACGGTCGAGATTTTTTATACGGCAGGGGAATTGGAAGAAAGCCTCTATTATATTGGCAACTTGAAAGAAATCACTATATCGGCCAAGGAGGGAGCAACCTTCCGTAAAGAAGGACCTGTTCCCGGCAATGGCTTTTCCTTTGTTCTTCATAAAGGGCAGTGGCTTCTCATACCTAAAGAAAAAAGTAGGATTTTCCTGAATGGTGAAAAGGTAACGAAGGCTGCTCCCGTTCAAAATGGTGATCTGATTTGCTGGCCAAACATGTTGCTTAGGTTGATTGAAGGCGACTTATTGATGATTCATAGTGCGGAGAGTTATGAAACAACTTTATCTAAAATGAAGAAGCCAATCTCTGAAATGAAGAAAAGCTATCCACAATATCGCCGGACACCAAGGATGATCTATGAATTGCCGGATGAGAAAGTGACGATATCATTTCCAAGCCAAGAATCGGAAGATAATAATAGAGGGTTATGGTTAATCCTGATGCCGCCGTTAATGATGCTTATTGTCATGGGGGTCATCACGATCGTTCAGCCTCGGGGCATTTTCATCATCATATCGATTGTGATGTTCACAACGACTTTAGTAACCTCGACGGTTCAATACTTTAAAGACAAAAAGAAGCAAAAATTCAGAGATGAGAAACGTCAACGTGTGTATACCAGGTATCTAGACCAGAAGAGGGAAGAACTGCAAGAGCTGTCTGAAAAGCAAAAGAAAGTGCTGTTCTATCATTACCCTTCTTTTGAAAGGATGAAGCATCTAACTGATAGTATCAGCGACCGTATTTGGGAGAGAACGTTGGAGAGTGAAGACGCTCTCCACTTTAAGATCGGAACGGCGACCGTACCCTCAAGTTATGAGGTTTCGGCAAATAGTAACGATATGTCCAATCGGGATATAGATGATTTACTTGAGCAGTCGCAGGAACTTGTGGATGTATACAAAAACCTGGATGATCTTCCGTTATCCATCGATTTATCAAGCGGATCGATGGGCCTTGTCGGAAAGGAATCGATTGTTAAACGCGAACTGCAACAATTGATTGGACAGCTGTCCTTTTTTCATAGTTATCATGATGTTCGTTTTGTGGCCATTTTTCCGGAAAAGGATTACCAAGAATGGGAATGGATGAAATGGCTCCCTCATTTTCAACTGCCACATGCCTATGCAAAAGGCTTTATATACAATGAGCAATCACGCGATCAGCTGCTGACTTCGATTTATCAGCTATTGAGGGAAAGAGATATGGATGAGAACAAAGGGAAAGCGAGATCCACTCCCCATTTTGTCTTTATTGTCACGGATCGTAATTTAATTGCAGAGCATGTCATATTGGAATATTTAGAAGGTAAAACAGACGATTTAGGTATCTCGACGATTTTTGCTGCGGATGCAAAAGAGAGTTTGACGGAAAATGTCCATACACTTGTGAAGTATATAAATGATCGCGAAGGTGAGATTCTCATCCAGCAAACGAAGGCTGTTCATACTCCTTTTACACTTGATGCACATACATCGGAAGGAAATGAGCGATATGCACGTACGCTGCGTTCACTAGATCATCAAAAGGGCATGAACAATTCAATACCAGAAACGGTTTCATTTCTGGAATTATTGAAAGCACGTGAAGTGGAAGAGCTTCCTATCAGCCAAAACTGGCGGACCAATCAGTCCTCCAAATCCTTGGCAGTACCGATTGGATTGAAAGGGAAAACGGATAGGGTTGAATTGAACTTGCACGAAAAGGCACATGGCCCCCATGGATTGGTTGCCGGGACGACAGGGTCAGGGAAAAGTGAATTACTGCAAACTTACATCCTATCATTAGCCGTTCATTATCATCCACATGAAGTTGCTTTTTTGCTCATTGATTATAAAGGCGGTGGAATGGCACAGCCATTCAGGCAGATCCCTCATCTGCTGGGAGTAATTACTAATATTGAGGGAAGCAAGAACTTCAGTGCCAGGGCACTAGCCTCCATCAATAGCGAATTGAAGAAGCGCCAGCGCATGTTTGATCGATACGAAGTCAATCATATCAATGATTACACGGATTTATACAAAGAGGGCAAAGCGGATGAACCGTTACCACATTTATTTTTGATATCTGATGAGTTTGCCGAACTTAAAAACGAAGAACCTGATTTCATCCGCGAATTAGTGAGTACGGCAAGAATTGGACGGAGCTTGGGTGTTCATTTGATTCTTGCCACGCAAAAGCCAGGCGGTGTTATTGATAACCAGATTTGGAGCAATGCCCGTTTTAAAATTTCTTTAAAAGTGCAGGATGCAAATGATAGTAAGGAAATTCTTAAAAATAGTGATGCCGCAAATATTACTGTCACCGGTCGGGGATATTTGCAGGTAGGAAATAATGAGGTGTATGAACTGTTTCAGTCAGCTTGGAGCGGTGCACCATATTTAGAGGATACGGTTGGATCTGAGGATGAAGTGGCATTCGTCACAGACCTTGGTCTTGTCCAAATCTCAAATGTATCGGAACAAATTACTAATAAGAGGAAAGAAAAGATAAGTGAAATTGAAGCCGTTGCGGATCATATTGTGAAGACGCAGGAAGAAATGAAGATTAAGAAGTTGGCAAGCCCATGGCTTCAGCCTCTTCAAGACCGTCTATCGAGAAATGCTGAGACAAGCCTGGCGATGTATCAATTCCATCTAGGAATGAAGGATGAGCCCGAATTGCAGAGCCAGACAAATTATATCTATAACTGGATTGAGGATGGGAATGTTGGGATTTTTGGTTCTTCCGGATACGGCAAGTCAACCACCGTTTTGACCCTTCTCTTTAGTTTTGCAGATCAATTCACTCCTGAAGAACTGCATTATTACATTTTCGATTTCGGGAATGGCGCTTTACTGCCATTGCGCCAGCTGCCTCACACAGGGGATTACTTTCGATTCGATGAGTTAAGGAAAATTGAAAAATTCATGTTGTTCATGAAAGCGGAAATGGAAAGGCGTAAGCAGCTTTTTTCAGAAAGGGAGCTTAGTAACATAAAGCTTTATAACGCATTAGTGGAGGATAAATTGCCGATCATTTTTATCGTGGTCGACAATTTCGATTTAGTGAAGGATGAAATGCTGGACCAGGAAGCACAGCTCATTCAGTTTGCACGTGATGGGCAATCACTTGGAATTTTCATGATTTTAACGGCAACGAGAATCAATGCGATTCGCCAGCCGTTAATGAATAGTCTTAAGACGAAGGTCGTCCATTACTTAATGGACAGTTCGGAACAATATTCTGTTCTGGGAAGGACCCTCTATGAAAATGAACCTGTTCCGGGAAGGGCGTTGGTGAAGAAGGACCAAACCTATCTCACGCAGGTTTATTTACCAGCCGATGGAGCGGATGATATAGCCGTTTTGGAAGAAATGAAACGGGCCGTGGCAGATCATAAGGTTAAATATAAGGAAATGGCCAAACCGCCGGCGATTCCGATGTTACCGGCACGTCTTGATTCAAGCAGCTTCAAGAGTTACTGCTCACAAGCCATTAAGAAGGATTCAATTCCAATCGGGCTGTCAGAGGAGAGCGTTACGCCTGTTTCCGTGGAGTTGAATTCCAATCCATTCTTGCTTGTCGTGGGACAGTCACGTAAAGGGAAAACGAATGTCCTTAAAGTGCTCTTGGAATCGTTGCTTACACAGACAATTGGAGAAATTGGTTTGTTTGACGGAGTCGATCGTGGACTATCTTCATATGCTTTATTTGAGACTGTACGTTATGTGGAAACGAAAGATCAGATATCCGAATGGCTCGATCATATCACTGAAATCTTTGAAGATCGTGAACGACAATATCTAGCGGCATTGGAAATGAAACCGATGAAGCAGCTGGAATTCCCATCCATCATATTTGTCATAGATAGCCTTTCAAGGATTCAACAAACGATCGACGGCAGGATTCAGGATAGGATCAGTGGCCTGATGAAACAGTACAGCCATTTAGGATTTAGTCTGATCGTAGCTGGAAATGCTAACGACTTCACCAAGGGATATGATTCGTTGACAACTGAATTGAAACAAGTCAGACAGGCTGTTTTGCTTCTTAAAAAATCAGACCAAAGCTTGTATACGCTCTCCTATTCGAGAAAAGAAGAAGAAATTCAGCCTGGTTACGGATATTTTGTACTAAACGGTCAGGAAAGTAAAATCCAAATTCCTCTAAGTGAATATAGAAGGAGAGTGCAAGAGAGTGTCTGAAAAAATAAAACCGATGTTATTAATCGGTAAAATATTGGTGATCTTAGCGCTGCCCATCCTGTTTTTTTCTTATATTGGCCAAAATCCAATGAAAAAGACAGAAACGGCTTCTCGTGAAATCGCGATTGTCAATGAAGATAATGGCACTGAATTTAACAACAATCCCATATACGTGGGTTCAGAGCTAGTTACTACCTTGGACAAGGATTCTGAATATGAGTGGTTTGTGGTTAACAGAAGTACGGCGGAAAGTGGACTTGAAAATGAAAAGTATGATGCAGTTATATATTTCCCATCCGATTTTTCAGAGAATATTTATACGTTCGATGATGAGCAGCCTGTTAAGGCGGGAATTAAGTACAAGGTACAAACAAGTTTGAATGCAGAGAATATGGAGAAGGTACAAAAGGAATTAGAAAAGACAAAGAATAAAATGAATAAGCATATTTCAACACAGTATTGGAGTTACGTTTCCCAATCAGTTGAGGACATCCGTAAGAAGTTCGATAATGTCCTTGCTAAAGAAATCGCTTTTCAAAACACAATGTATGAGTTTTATACTCCAAGCTCGGAAAGCCTTGCTGGGGAAATCAAACAACATAGGGACATGCTTGAAGGAGTCTTTGCCCAGATGAAGGATGCTGGGAAAACGGGTAATGAAATGATGGGTGAAATAGGGAACACTAAAGCCCAGATGGCTTCCTTTGTGAAGGATGTAGCCTCTTTTGAGGAATATCAAAAAGCTCAAAGTAACCTTTTTGAGAAAACCTCGGCCCAAAATCAGCAGCTTATCATGGACAGTGTACGATCATATGACAAGGTGTTGAATGAGGGGAACCAATCTGTACCTGAGATTCAGCAAGGGATGAATACGAAATACAGTCTAAATGACCAAGGCATTAATGGGAATGTTGAAGTCATGCAGCAGAAACTTGATTCTAGTAATAATGAATTGGAAGAGTTTTCAACAAGCATGAAAGACAAACAAGTAGAACAAATTACGAAAATCACCCAAGATCAACAAAGCTCGATTGAACAATTCAAACAATCTGAAGAGGCGGGTCTTGAAAACCTTCAGTCTACCTTGCTTATGCAAAGAGGAAATCTTGCAAGCGGCTCTGGTGATGGGGGAATTATTGGTGAAGGACCGACATCTATAGAAGATATTGAAACGGAAACGGGTAAAGGTGAATCTGAGGCTGCTCCTTCAAAGAAGGACCCGATTGGTGAACTGTCGCTACAGGGACTGCTGGATCAAATAAATGGCATCAACACGGCACTTGAAAGTTTGGTGCCGGCAGAGGGGAGTGAAGGAACCGCTGAACAAATCAATATTCTTACAGCAGAACTCCAAACTGAAATCAATAATCTTAGCGGAACGGTAAACGGCAGAACGGGAAATTATAATGAAGTGATAACGGAATTTAATACACTGGTAGATTCATATAATGATCTGCTTGCACAGTTTACGCAATTACAGACTGATTATAATGATCTTAGCACGAATTATAAGGATTTAGGTGATCAGTGGAAGAAGTCACAGGAAGATATTCAAAAATTACAGGATATCCAGAGTATGACAATTGACGAGACCATCACAGAGATCAAGAATCTCGAACAGGCACTCCTTGAAAAAGTGGGGGGAGAAAGGCGGGCAATGCTGGTGAAGGCCTTTGAAAAACCTATCACTAACCGGGATTCAACCACCCTGCTTGCCTATTATGGTTCACTCTCATCTTATGGAGAATTGGCTGAAAGAGTCACGGAAGCAAATGTAGATAAGGTTTTTGCAGCCAATATAAAAGAATTGGAAAACTTGAAAATTGGGGTTTCCGGAAATGTAGATGAAGAAGCAAAACCCGTCAAAGCAAGTTTGGCAGGAGTCAATGAAAACTTTCGGATGTTCTCCGACTCCATTATGGGTTATATGAAGGAATATGATGCAAACGTCGAATCAGGGCAGAAAGCAACTTTAGCTGAATTGGCGGCAATTACCGAACGGGCTCAAGGAGTATCTGCCAATTTATCAGATCATATGGGAGATCCTGATATAGGGACAGAACCTCCAGTGAACCTTGATGGTGAAATGTTTGTCTCACTTCAAGACAATACGGCAAAAACTGTCGGCTTCATTTCCGCCCTTGTCAATTCTGTAGCGGAACGGCAAGACACGGTTACGGAGGAAACAGCAGACCTGCAAGCGAAAGTGGGGTCCGTACAGGAAAGGGCCGATCAGCTTAATGATAATTGGTCCCAAAATGTAGACTCAACCGTAAAAATCAAGACGGACGTATATAGTGTCTTGAACAACACTCTAGTCGATGATCAGCAGAACGGGTATGTGTATGAATATTTAGCGAATCCCGTTCAAATCAGCGGGGAAGTCCTTCATCAGGAAAAGGTCAATATCCCGCCAATTGTCATGTTGGTGATTATACTTATTTCTGGGTTATTGATCGGTTTCTTCCTGCATCATTATGAAACCATGCCAATGATGGTCCATGCGGCTTTGTTTACCTTATTGAATCTGAGCGTAGGTTTAATAATCAGCATATATGGTTTGAAGATTTATCCACTGGGCGATATGCAGGAGATTAAATGGACCGTTTTCACTGTCCTGCTTTTATTCTTCTGTTCAGCGTTTACCCGGCTTGCCTTCTCAATTGGTCCGTTTGTAGGTTCTATCCTTGTGATTGGTTTAATCAGTTTCTTTACCATTCCATTATTGGATTTAATCATGCCTAATTTCAATGTCGACCACCCGGTTGCAGACGCATACATGTCCATTCAATTCGGTAATCAGTCGGCATTCATTCCGGCTATTATCATTTTGATTGTACTGACGCTTATCGGAACGGTCATTCCATATATAGTGAAGCGTCTTACAGAAAGAAGAGAAATGGCCCATGAAGTGGATTAAATACGTAATGGCAGTCCTATTCTTCATGTTCTTTAGCCATACACCGCATGGCGGGGCAGAAGAGGAACCCATGGTGGAGCCCAATGAATATCAAGAAAATGATATTGATATTCAAACGGAATATTTCCATGAGGAAGGATTGTTGGAGCAGAAGCGGAGATTGCCTGAAGAACAAAAGGACCTTACTTTTGAAAGAGGGAAATATGATGTCATGGATTCGGTGAAGGATTCACTGTTTCTTTCTCCGGTAACGAAGAATCAAAATAATACCATCGCTTCAAAATCAGAACAGCTTGGATTATTCTCGGAAGTCAGTATTCGAACGAGAAGCGAAGAAGAAACAGAGCCTTCCCTTAATTTTGACCTGACGATATTGCTCGGCATCGTTTTGGCACTTTCTGTTGTTTGTTTGTTTTTTATCCTTATCCCGAAAATGGGTAAGTTTAATGGAGAGGTTAAACGAAAATGAAAACAGCCCGAGTCCTGACTAATGTCAGGACTCGGGCTGTTTTTGCTACATATCCGTAATGGTTTTAATAAGCCCTAAAAGAAGGGCGGCTGCGAAGATCAAAATGAAGAATTTTTTATACATGTTCATCAGTTCCTCTTATATCTTATGAGTGGATTGCATTTATTTTAGCATAAACAAGAAAGAAAGGAAGTTGGTGCATTTTTAATTCCTTAAGATAAATAGATCATGTGATCGTAGATTTATTGCCTAATGACCGGAGTATCCTTTCTTTCTGAGTTATTTGACCAGGTCAGGATAAGCGGTTATTGCTCCGGGTTCAGCAGCTTCCCCGATCCTTGGTCCAGGACGTGACGTGACATTTTCATCAAGTAAATGGACGTCATCATTTTTTGCGGCATTGATATCTTCCCAGCCTGTACACGATTTAATTTCATCAACAGCATCTTCTGCAAACGTGGCAGTGGTAATGATGGATTTATGGTTTCTCTTGACGATTTCTTCATCGGATACTTTAACCCAGCCTTTTTGGTCAGCAAAGATGTTTTTAATGCCGGCATTGTCCAAGGTTTCTTGTTGGAAGGTTTCCCTCCTGGTGTATGGATTTCCGAGCAGGACTAATTTCAAATTATGTTTGTTCCTTTTCATTTAAAGTTTCCACTTTTTCCTCGACACTTGCAATTTGGATTTGATATCCTTCACTAATTTACCCCCTTCTTCGGTAACGCCCATGACTTTTGCGATCTTCCCGATATCTCCATACACATCATCGTAGTTGGGTGAATGACCTCCGTATCGCTTTTTGCAGCAAAACAAAAAGCCGACCAAGAGGTTTGGCCGGCATCGGGCATCTATGTATCTTTAGTAGAAAAAAGGTGGAAGAGCCGTACAATCTCCTATCTTCCGAAGAGCATAATACGGTAAAAAAAGGCAGGTCTCCTGGCTCGTGCGTCATTTTACTCTAAGAGCCTTCCCGTTTGGGCTATGTGGACGGCAATCGGCGTGTGATTACATCCTCGAATATGTGGTACGCATCTTATATCAGTAGCACTTACAGTTGCGGAAACAGCTTCGGTTTTAAACCGAATTCCCTAATAAGCTGACAAGGCAGCACTTATTAGCAACAGTTTGCCAAACCTTATTCATTAAGCAGTATTAATATATTTAGAGAAATTCGTTTATGGATTACTGAATATCTAGTAAACTTACAATGTAAGGTTTAATTGGATCTTAATGTAAACAGCGTGTTGGCATTGATATAGAAAAGATATGAAATGAAAGGGAAATCTCAGGAGGTAGAGAATGAGTTATAAGCAGGTCAATCAGAAACTTGAAATGGTTCTGGGTAATATCGAAAAGGTGATTGTCGGAAAACGGGATATAGCAGAACTAAGCATCGTGGCACTTCTTTCCGGTGGACATGTCTTATTGGAGGATGTTCCGGGTGTGGGAAAGACAGTCATGGTAAGGGCGCTGGCAAAATCAATTGGTGCAAGCTTTAAGCGTATACAATTCACGCCTGATTTACTGCCTTCTGATGTAACGGGTGTTTCAATCTTTAATCCTAAGGAACAAGAATTCATTTTTAGGCCAGGACCGATAATGGGCCATATTATTTTAGCCGATGAAATTAACCGGACCTCGCCTAAAACGCAGTCTGCCTTGCTTGAAGCCATGGAAGAGGCAAGTGTGACGATTGATGGTATCACAAGAGGATTGGATAAGCCCTTTTTCGTAATGGCAACACAAAATCCCATTGAGTACGAGGGAACATATCCGCTTCCAGAGGCTCAATTGGATAGATTCCTATTAAAAATGAACATTGGCTATCCAGGTGTGGAAGAAGAGATAGAGGTACTTCATAGGGCTCAATATATGGCACCGCTTGAAGAGCTGGAATCCGTCATCACCATAGATGAATTGATATCATTACAGGCAGAGGTAAAAGCGGTGATAGTGGATGATTCAATAAAACGTTATATTGTTGAATTGGCGAATCAAACCCGTACACATGAAGGGGTTTATTTAGGGGTAAGCCCGCGTGGATCGATAGCGTTGATGAAGGCAGCCCAAGCATACGCTTTGATCCAGGGCAGGGACTATGTTTTACCGGACGATGTTCAATATTTAGTTCCATTCGTATTCTCCCACCGGCTTATTTTGAAACCCGAAGCGAATTATGATGGATTCGATACCGGGATGGTGATACATGAAATTGTCGCGATGACTCAAGTGCCTGTAAAGCGGGTTGTGACTTAATGGGCAAATTCATCAGCATTTCAAGGGGAAATATGAGTGTGATCGGACTGGTATCACTCATGGCCGTTACCTTTTGCTTTGCAATGTTTCAAGGTGGTTTTGTCAGTTGGTTTATTTTTTATTCGTTTTTGCCATTTTCTACTTACGCTGCGATTCTGCTGTTTTATCCGCTGCATGCCTTTACCGTTGAGAGAAAGAGCAATAAACGGGAATGCTATCCAGGAGATTCTGTTGAAATAGTCTTTACATTTACCCGTAAAAACCTAATGCCCCTATTATTTATGTTGGTAGAGGAGGAATTGCCTCAGAGGATGGAAGATAGCGGATTCCAAAGGAAAATAATGATTTTTCCGGGGTTCAAGCGTACCTTCAGTATGTCATATACATTGGAAAACTTGCCACGCGGAGAACATTCGTTTCAATCGATCCGCTTTTGGATTGGGGACTTTTTCGGGCTGGTCGAAAAGGAAGCGATATATAGTTCACCTTTGAAAATAACCGTTTTTCCTCGTTATCACGAGCTTGCCTACAGTGATCTTGATCGAGTGCTCAATCAGGGGGCGGTGGGTTCAACAAAGAAAACACAACGGGAACATTCAGTGGTCTCCGGGGTAAGGAAGTATCAGCCAGGCGATCAATTGTCATGGATTAACTGGAAGGCGACGGCTAGAACGAGTGAAATCATGACGAAGGAATTCGAAGTGCAGAAAAACCGGGATTTATTCATCATGCTTGATAATAAGCCTTCGGATTTATTTGAAGAATCCATTGTAATGACGGCTTCCATTGCACATGCCATGTTAAAAAAAGGCATGGAGATCGGGTATGCAAGTATGGGATCGAGGGTAATCATACCGACAGGAGCAGGCAATAACCATAGACGAAAGATTTTTTACCGACTTGCTAAAGAAGAACCAAGTGAGGTAAACGCATTGGACGAAAAGATATGGAAGGGAATCCTTCCGGCAAACGCTGCTGTGATATTCATTGTTTCAGACTTAACCTTAGAAAAGGTGGACATGTTGAGTGCTTCCCGTGCTAATAATGGATTGATGTTATGCGTGAAGAAACCGGCAGATCTTACTGATGAGGAAAAAGTGTCAAGATCTACAGCAGTCTCGAGGGGGATAAAGGTTAGCTTTTTTGAACATGGCCAACTAAAGTGTGATTTATCAGAGGTGATGGCGAAATGAAAGTCACTACCGAAAAGTTGGAAAGGTTCATGCATGTCCTCCTATATATCTTTGGTCTGTTGTTGATCACTGAGTGGTTAAGGCCTGTCGATAAACTCACAGATACAGGGAATATCATCATTTTTGTTCTATTTTTGATTTTTTCCTTACTGCTGCACTATTTCCGCGTGCATTGGTCAATCCGGTTTATTCTCATTAGTGCTTATATAATGATTTCTTTACAGTTCCTTCATTCGAAAAACGCTTTATTTCAATTATCATGGTTGAAAGGATTTCTAGTGGATTTTTCGGGAAACCTAGGGTATATATACGATGGGAATTGGGAATTGATAACAAATCCATTTCGGACGTTTCTGTTTTTTACCCTTCTTTGGCTTGTATCGTATTTGATCCATTACTGGGTGATGGTGAGGCAAAGCATCTTTTTCTTTTTTATGTTAACGGTGATTTTCATTTCTGTACTAGATACATTCACTCCCTATGTGGGGGATAAGGCAATGATAAGAATCATCAGCATCGGGTTCTTGATGCTCGGTCTGCTGTCCCTGCTGCGTCTAACGATACAGGAGATGATTAGGTTTCCGATGGTTTCCATAAATAAATGGATCTTGATGCTGACCGGAATGATATCGGTAAGTGTCCTTGTTGGTTTCGGTGCTCCAAAACTCACTCCGCAGTGGCCGGACCCAGTGCCTTATATTACTTCTTATTCTGATAAAGCCCTGAAAGAAGACGGTAGTTCGAAGGGGAAAAGTGTCGGATATGATGAAGACGATTCGGATCTTGGCGGTTCGATAGAGCCAGATAGTTCCACCGTTTTTTATAATAATGCACCTGCAGGACATTATTGGAAAGTGGAGAACAAGGATGTTTATACCGGGAAAGGATGGGTTTCCATACTGGAAAAGGACTTTCACTCTTTTTCCAACGGTCAGGATATGGCATCTTTAAATATTTATGACGTTCCTAAAGTGGTTAAAACAGAAGAAATGACAGCAAAACTGTCCATGACGGAATCGTATTCCCATATAATTCATCCGCAGTCCGGGTATTTAAAAAAGATTGAGGCCAAAAGCGGAATCGATTTCAAATATTATCAGGGTATGGACAAGGTCATTTCTGAACGGGAAAATGGCGAAAGACTGGTCATGAAAGAGTATGAGCTGGTCTATGATATGCCGAGTTTTGATATAGCTGAGTTAAGGAAAACCACAGAACCTGACGAATCGATGGATTTGTTAATGGAAAAAAACACACAGCTTCCAGAGGGATTGCCAAACCGGATCTACGAATTGGGATCCCGACTTACAAAAAATGAATCGAATTGGTACGATAAAGCAAAAGCAATAGAGGATTATTTTGACGGACCTGAATTCATTTATTCAAAGGACGATATTCCGTATCCGGAGACAAATCAAGATTATGTCGATCAATTTTTATTCGAGACGCAGATAGGGTATTGTGATAATTATTCAAGTGCAATGGTCGTTTTACTTCGTGCCGCCAATATACCTGCCAGGTGGGTAAAGGGCTATACGGAAGGGGAAAAATCAATCCATGATGGTGAATCTGTTTATAAGGTGACCAATAATAATGCACATTCCTGGGCCGAGGTTTATTTTTCAGGGATAGGCTGGGTCCCCTTCGAGCCGACAAAGGGTTTCGATGGGGAAGTTGAATTTTACGATTCGGAATTGAAACAGGAAGAGATCAAGAACTCTGGCCCAACTAAGGAAGGACAAACAAAGAAAGAGACCAGGGAACGCCAGAATACACCCGATAGGGAAACTCAATCATCAGGCAAAATGGGTATTGGGGGCATGGAAGGGCTCTTAAAATGGACTGCCATCACACTGTTAAGTGTAATGATTCTTGCTTCAATAGGTTATTTTTCCAGAAGGAAGTGGATTCCATATCTGCAGATTCTTCATTATAGAAACAAATCAGGTGCTCGTTTTACGACAGCATATTTAATATTACTGAAACAATTAAAGCGAGCAGGTTTAGTTCGTCCGGAGGGGCAAACTTTAAGGGAGTATGCCGCCTATGTGGATGTAGTGTACGATACAGATGAGATGAGTGAATTGACGGCTGCATACGAGTTAATGATATATCGTGGAGACGTGGAAGATCGCGAATGGAAACACTTTCAAAAGGGTTGGGAAAGCTTAATGAGAAAAACTAGCTCTTGACCAGGTTTTTATTATATTGATACAATAACAAAAACTAACTTAAACTAATATATCCTTCATATATCCTCGATAATATGGATCGAAAGTTTCTACCGAATCACCGTAAATGATTTGACTATGAAGGCGGATTTTAACAGGAAAGCTGAAAATCTGCCTTCGTCTATACTTTTTGTGTATTTTTGAGGGTGGATTTTTAGTTTTTCTTTTTTTATGATAATATTTTTTATAAGAAAGTATCACTCGATTTTATGAGTGAATTACATTAATAGAGGTGACGTTTGTGCCGGGGAAAACAGAATTGCAAAAGAACCAGGAAATGATCGTAGTACTTGATTTCGGAAGCCAATATAACCAATTGATCACTCGTCGTATCCGTGAATTTGGTGTGTACAGTGAGCTTCATCCTCATACAATTACTGTAGAGGAAATCGAGAAAATGAACCCAACGGGAATAATATTCTCAGGGGGCCCGAATAGTGTTTATGATGCAACTGCATTTGGTTGTGATGAACGCATATTCGAAATGGGCCTACCGATTTTCGGTATTTGTTATGGCATGCAGCTTATGACTAAACATTTTGGCGGAAAAGTGGAACCAGCGAAAAACCGTGAATACGGAAAAGCGGCACTTGCCATCCAAAATGAGTCCAAGTTATTCAGTGATCTGCCGAAAGAACAAATCGTCTGGATGAGCCATGGTGATTTAGTGGTGGAAACGCCTGAAGGTTTCAAGATTGATGGAACGAACCCATCTTGCCCAATTTCGGCCATGAGTGACGAGTCACGTAAATTGTATGCCGTACAATTCCATCCGGAAGTCCGTCATTCAGTTTATGGAAATGACATTTTGAAAAATTTCGTATTCGGCGTTTGTGGTTGCAAAGGTGACTGGTCAATGGAGAACTTCATTGAAGTCGAGATGGAGAAAATCCGTCAAACTGTCGGAAATAAAAAAGTGTTATGCGCATTGAGCGGCGGAGTGGATTCATCCGTTGTTGCTGTTTTGATTCATAAAGCGATTGGCGATCAGTTAACATGTATTTTCGTTGATCATGGATTACTACGTAAAGGAGAAGCCGAAGGTGTAATGGAAACATTCAGTGAGGGCTTCAATATGAACGTAATCAAGGTCGATGCATCAGAACGTTTCCTATCGAAACTTGCTGGCGTTTCAGATCCGGAACAAAAACGGAAAATCATCGGCAACGAATTCATCTACGTATTCGATGACGAAGCAACGAAGCTCGAAGGCATTGATTTCCTTGCTCAGGGAACACTTTACACAGACATTATTGAAAGTGGTACGGCTACTGCACAAACAATTAAATCGCATCACAACGTTGGCGGTTTACCGGAAGATATGCAATTTAAATTGATCGAGCCATTGAACACTTTATTCAAGGATGAAGTGCGTGCACTTGGAAGTGAAATGGGCATTCCAGATGAAATCGTTTGGCGTCAACCATTCCCAGGTCCTGGTTTAGGCATTCGTGTATTAGGCGAAATTTCAGATGAAAAACTTGAAATCGTTCGTGAGTCTGACCATATATTACGTGAAGAAATTAAAAAGAATGGTTTGGAACGTGAAATTTGGCAGTACTTTACGGTGCTTCCTAACATCCGTAGTGTAGGGGTAATGGGCGACGCCCGTACTTACGATTACACAATCGGGATCCGAGCGGTTACATCCATCGACGGAATGACTTCCGATTGGGCGAGAATCCCATGGGATGTACTTGAAATCATCTCGACGAGAATCGTTAATGAAGTAAACCATGTAAATCGCGTCGTGTATGACATTACGTCTAAGCCGCCTGCGACTATCGAGTGGGAATAGAAGATTGATCATCCAATCAGTGAAGGAATTTTCCTTCACTGATTTTTTTTGGTTAAAATAATTTTTGAATATGTAGATTAATTACATTTCCCGTATGTTGGCGAATATATAGCCATAATAAGTAAGGGATATATAGCGAAAAGCGAACATTGCCTAAAATTACATAAAAGATATTCGTTTGGTATATTGACGATTATTTTAGTGATTGGTACACTATACCTATAATAATAAAAAAACATAATTGTCGTATAATATTGGGGATATGGCCCAAAAGTTTCTACCAAGCTGCCGTGAACGGCTTGACTACGATGTGTATGGATTGGCGAGTTATGGATAAACCGCCACTTCTTTACATGACCGCAGTCAAGCCCCGTTCAAAAGTGAATGGGGCATTTTCTGTTGGCTTATGATTTTATGATAGGGGAGACTCATAATGAAAAACTATTTTCGGTTTAATGAGCTGGGAACTAATTATCGCCGTGAAATACTTGGGGGACTAACTACGTTCCTTTCAATGGCATATATCCTGGTTGTTAACCCTGTGATGCTGACTTTACAAAGCATCGAGGACTATCCGGATGAATTGAGAATGGACTACGGAGCGGTTTTTGCCGCTACCGCCTTAGCAGCCGCGATTGGCTCGATATTGATGGGGATTATAGCCAGGTATCCAATCTCGCTTGCCCCGGGCATGGGATTGAATGCTTTCTTCGCTTTTACCGTAGTACTTGGTTTTGGGATTCCTTGGCAGACAGCTTTAACGGGGGTATTGATTTCAGGTATAATCTTCGTTTTGCTTTCCCTATCGGGAATACGTGAGAAAATCATTAATGCAATTCCGGTCGAATTGAAATACGCTGTCGGAGCTGGTATCGGTTTATTCATTACCTTTGTAGGGTTTCAGAATGCTGGAATCATCACGAATGATGACAGTGTACTTGTCGGACTGGGCGACTTGACATCAGGAAATACTTTATTGGCCGTGTTCGGAATTGTCGTAACCGTCATTTTGATGACGAGAGGCGTCAAAAGCGGCGTGTTCATAGGAATGGTCATTACGGCCATTGCAGGAATGATCTTTGGACAAGTTCCGGTGCCGGAGAAAATAATCGGTGCCGTTCCTAGCATAGCGCCAACATTCGGGGTTGCGTTCGATGCCCTCGGAAATCCCGGTGATCTTTTCACTGGTCAAATGTTAATCGTGATATTGACTTTCTTGTTCGTAGCTTTCTTTGATACAGCCGGTACGTTAGTGGCTGTTGCGCAACAAGCTGGACTGATGAAGGATAATGTACTTCCTAGAGTGGGAAAAGGATTACTAGCTGATTCATTATCCATCGTTTCAGGTGCAATTCTTGGTACATCCACCACTACATCATATGTAGAGTCTACATCAGGTGTTGCTGCTGGTGCTCGAAGTGGATTTGCTGCTGTAGTAACAGGTTTACTGTTTGTCCTATCCCTTTTCTTCTTCCCGCTTCTTTCAGTGGTGACATCTGCGGTAACTGCGCCGGCATTGGTTATAGTCGGAGTATTAATGGCATCTTCACTTAAAAACATTGACTGGCAGAAGTTTGAAATTGCGGTTCCGGCCTTCTTTACCGTTATCATGATGCCTATGACATATTCAATTGCGACAGGGATAGCTTGTGGATTCATCTTCTATCCGATCACTATGTCGATGAAAGGAAGGGCTAAAGAAGTTCACCCAATCATGTGGGGACTTGGAGTCGTCTTCCTTCTATATTTCATTTTCTTGAAGTAATAATGTGAGTAAGTTAGAAGAGCCCTGATTTTGGGGCTCTTCTTTCATGTTGTAAGAGAAAGGTCTTATCGTGTATAGTAAAAGGACTAAGTACTAAGTACTTTATCCTGTATGGGGCATTGGGATGACTTTGGGAAAAAATGAGGGAGAAAAATGAATGGTTTTATCGTTGAAAAGGTTTTGAACAATAATGTGGTGATTGCCACGCATCCGTCGTATGGTGAAGTAGTTTCTATTGGAAAGGGCTTAGGCTTTAACCGAAAGAAAGGCGAAGAATTAAGTCCGGAACTTGCGGAAAAAACATTCGTTCTAAAAAATGTTAAGGAACAGGAAAGTTATAAAAAACTTTTACCGCAGATCGATCAAAGTCTTCAAGCTGCCATCATAGAATCCATTCATCTCATTAACGATCGAGTAACTGGAAAACTCAATGAACATATACATGTCGGTTTAACTGATCATTTACTGTTCGCCCTTCAGCGTGTTTCACAAGGAATGACTATCAAAAATCCATTCTTGAAAGAAACGATAACCCTTTATCCGTTTGAACATGATATTGCTGTTGATGTAATCGACTTAATTCAGGATAAGACAGGCATAGGCCTTCCCCAAGGGGAAATCGGTTTTATTACGCTTCATATTCATAGTGCAATAGCAAATAAAGACTTATCGGAAGTCAATCAGCACTCACAATTAATCTACCATCTTATCCAAGTCGTTGAGGAACAGCTCAACGTACAAATTAATAAGGAAAGCATTGACTATACACGTTTGGTCCGTCATTTAAGATTCATGATAGACAGGGTGTTGGCTGGGGAAAAAGTAGATGAACCTGAAAAAATTGCATTGCTATTGAAAGAAGAATATCCCTTGTGTTACAATATCTCATGGAAGCTAATAAAAATTATGCAACAGAAATTAGGCAAACCGGTTTGTGATGCGGAAGCTGTCTATCTAACGATGCATATTCAACGATTACAAAAGAAAATAAAATAAAAATACATTAACTTACGTGTTACTGATTCGATCAGGCATAAGTGAGGAGAATGATTGTTATGAAAGAGGGTATTATATACCTGAATTTTCATATCAATCCTATCTTTGCTTATGCCTTTTTTGTATTAGAACTCTGTTGCGTGGGAAGATGAAGTCCATCATTAAATGTAACCGTTTTATTAGCATGGAAAAACAGTAAAGAGGAGGAAAACCTATGTTTAAGAAGTTGTTTGGTGTTTTGCAAAAAATCGGAAAAGCCTTGATGCTTCCAGTAGCCATTTTACCAGCGGCCGGAATATTGCTTGCGTTTGGTAATGCATTGCAAAACGAGACTTTATTGGATATCGCCCCGTTTCTTGCGAGTGGCGGAGTTGAAATGATCGCATCGGTCATGGAGAATGCCGGAAATATTATTTTTGGGAATCTTCCCTTGTTGTTTGCTGTGGGGGTCGCGATTGGGCTAGCTGGTGGAGAGGGTGTTGCCGGGCTGGCGGCGATTATCGGGTTCTTGATTATGAATGTGACGATGGGAACTGTCCTTGGAATTGACACTGCCGACATTGAGAATAATGGTGCGGTGTACAGCAATGTTCTGGGTATCCCGACGTTGGGAACTGGCGTGTTCGGCGGTATTATTGTCGGTGTCATGGCTGCTGTTATGTATAATAAATTTTATGAAATTGAACTGCCTTCATATTTAGGATTTTTTGCAGGTAAACGTTTTGTACCCATTGTAACAGCTGCAAGCGCAGTTATTCTTGGGTTGTTGATGATTTTGATTTGGCCAACGATTCAATCGGGATTAAATGCATTTTCCGAAAATATGTTAGGTGCTAACCTGACACTGGGAGCCTTCGTGTTCGGGGTTGTGGAACGTGCGTTAATTCCGTTTGGGTTGCATCATATCTTCTATTCGCCATTCTGGTTTGAATTTGGCAGCTATATCCCTCAAGGCGGGGGAACGCCAGTCAGAGGTGACCAGGCCATCTTCATGGCGCAAATTAAAGATGGCGTACAGAATTTAACGGCAGGTACTTTCATGACTGGTAAGTATCCATTCATGATGTTCGGGTTGCCGGCTGCAGCTTTGGCCATTTATCATGAAGCAAGACCGGAACGAAAGAAAATAGTCGGCGGCTTGATGGCTTCGGCGGCACTTACATCTTTCTTGACTGGGATTACTGAGCCACTTGAATTTGCTTTCTTATTTGTTGCACCTGTACTTTTCGGAATCCACTGTCTGTTTGCAGGTCTATCTTTCATGACCATGCATTTACTGAATGTGAAAATCGGGATGACGTTCTCGGGTGGTTTGATCGATTACGTACTGTTTGGTTTAATTAATCCTCAAACCAATGCTTGGATTGTTATCCCGGTTGGTTTAGTCTTTGCACTTATCTATTACTTTGGATTCAGATTTGCAATAAGGAAGTTTAACCTTAAAACTCCTGGTCGTGAAGTGGAAGAGGACGATGAAACGGGGGGATCTGCAAGTACAGCTGGAAGTCTACCTGGGGATATCTTGGATGCTATGGGTGGGAAAGAAAATATTTCTCACTTAGATGCTTGCATTACCCGTCTTCGTGTTTCGGTGAATGACATTGGTAACGTTGATAAAAATAGGTTGAAGAAACTTGGAGCCGCTGGAGTGCTGGAAGTTGGCAATAACATCCAAGCGATCTTCGGACCTCGTTCAGAAACGATCAAAGGGCAAATGAAGGATATTATCGATGGAAAAAGGCCTCGAAAAGTAGAAGCGTCTCCTGAAGAGGGCGTGGAAAAACAAATCGAGGATATCGTCCCGAAACCTTTACGGACGGAAGAAGTTTCCGAGCGCTTTATTTCACCTATTAAAGGCGAATTAAAACCGATTACGGAAGTGCCTGATGCAGTCTTTGCTGAAAAAATGATGGGTGATGGGTTTGCCATTTTGCCGGAGGAAGGATTGGTTGTTTCTCCTGTTGATGGTACGATCGTTAACCTATTCCCGACTATGCACGCAATAGGTATCGTTTCCGATGCTGGACGTGAAATCTTAATACATGTCGGGATCGATACAGTTAAGTTGGAAGGCAAAGGCTTCGAAGCACTTGTCGCTCAAGGAGACAAAGTGACAAGCGGACAGCCGTTGCTTAAAGTTGATTTAGAATATGTCAAAAACAATGCAACTTCTATAATTACGCCAATCGTCTTTACCAACCTTTCTGAGGGTGAAAGTGTGAAGATTGAAAAGGTGGGGAATGTAGACAGGGAAGAATCGGACGTAATTTCTATCGGCAAATAAACATTCAAGAACAGGAGGGTGGCTATAATTAGCTGCCCTTCTGTTTTTGTTTATTCATTAGCAGGGCTGGGCATTTGGGATATTAAAATCTCTATGCTTCAAAATAAAATGAAACAGTGTTTATATAGAAGGAGGTGGTAGTTCTTGAATAAACAAAGAATTTTTAAAGATTTAATTGACTTGTCTACATGCAGGTGCTAATATATTAAATACACCGCTTGAGACAGTGAAGGCAAGCAAGAGAAATTAAAACTTGTTGTTGACATGAAGTTCGAATGGTGTTACACTAATTAAGTCGCTGAATAAGCGATGGAAAATATTGCTCTTTGAAAACTGAACAAAACAAAGCGCCAACGTTAAATTTTAAGTGAGCACACACTATCAAAAAAGCAAAATGAGCAAGTCAAACATTTCTTCGGAGAGTTTGATCCTGGCTCAGGACGAACGCTGGCGGCGTGCCTAATACATGCAAGTCGAGCGAATCGATGGGAGCTTGCTCCCTGAGATTAGCGGCGGACGGGTGAGTAACACGTGGGCAACCTGCCTATAAGACTGGGATAACTTCGG